>CANRZC010000161.1 GCA_947644185.1 uncultured Acetatifactor sp. | reverse complement strand
AGGCGCCGATGGATCTGGAGGAGGATATTGTGGTGTTGAAACGGCCTGTGGAGAACAACCAAAATCTTATTGTGGAAGGCTGCTATATTCCTTTTGACTGGCAAAAGGACTTTGAAGAGGAATACCTCAGACACATAAAATACTATTGCCTTGTATTAAGTGAGCGCTATATAAGAAGCCATTTTGCTGACATAAAAAGATATGCGAATGTGATTGAGAATCGCTTAGAGGATGGGTGGTGCACTATGGAGAGGCTTTTGGAAGAAAATGCAAGGTTTTTAGAACTTGCTCAAAAGTACAATGTAAATTATGTGCTCATTCAGGAGAAGTATGAGATAAATATTTAGAGTGGGAAGACTTTCCCAAATAGAAATAGGAAGAGGATAGGAGGTCAAAATGAGCCGTTTTCGAAAAATACTTGATGCAGCCAGGAAAAATGAGACAGTGGAAAACTTCATGGGAGGAGAGTCCTACCAGGTGAACCCTCTGGACACTCTGAAGATGATCACGGCCTCCTCTATCTTTGGGGAGCCCTCCTATTATCGGGATGGAGGATTTGCCGGATGCCTCCGCGATGCAAAATATAAAACCTGTGAGCTCCTGAAAGGGCATCTGCTCTTCGGCGGCGCCTGGGAGGGACGCACTACCACGGAAATCATGGAGAGCGCCATAGACGAAGCCCTGGAGGCGGACTTTGAGGGGACACTGCGCTGGGCCGCCAGGCTGCGGGCGGACTTTTCCATGCGCTTAAACCCGCAGGTCATTATGGTCAGGGCGGCGCTGCATCCTGGGCGGAAGCAATTCACCAGCAAAAACCCTGGCCTGTTCGGGGAACTGGAGCGTCAGGTCATGAGCCGCGGGGACGATGCGCTGTCCCAGTTGGCCTATTTCCTGTACAGCAACCATGGAAAACAGAACATGCCCAGCCTCTTAAAGCGCTCCCTGGCCCAAAGGCTGGAGAGCCTGGAGCCCTATGAGGCTGCAAAATACAAGAATGCGGAGATGGGTTTGAAAGATGCCGTCCGCATCACTCACGCCCACTCTGCCCTCATCGATGGGTTCATGCAGACTGGCAGCATTGAATTGCCGCCCCAGAAGAAGACATGGGAGAACCTGCGCTCGGAGGGGATGGGCTGGAGGGAGATTTTTGCCCAGATTTCTATGGGCCATATGGCGCTGCTTCGCAATCTCAGGGGAGTATTCTCAGAGATCGAGGATGTTTTGTTCTGCGAAGCGTATTTAAACCGCCTGAAAGGCGGCGTGGCAGGGGGTAGGCAGTTCCCTTTCCGATATTACAGTGCCTACAGGGCGGTAGAAAAAAGCGAATGCGCCCACAAGCCCAGGATTCTGGACGCCCTGGAGGAGTGCATGGATCTGTCCATGGAGCATATCCCTAAGTTCCAGGGCAAGACCATGTGTCTTTCGGACAATTCCGGCTCCGCATGGGGCGCCATCCCCTCGGAATACGGCAGCGTCCAGATAGCCATCATCGACAACCTGTCCTCCGTAATTGCTGCCGCGGCCTCGGAAGAGGGCTATGTGGGAAAATTCGGCGACAGGCTGAAAGTCTTTCCGGTTTCCAGGCGGGGCCAGATCCTGCGCCAGTGCAAAGAAATATCCGAGAAAGCACACACAGATGTGGGCGCGTCCACCGAGGGCGGCATCTGGGAATTCTTCAAGGCCGCCATCCAAAAAAAGGAGCACTGGGATCAGATTTTCATCTATTCCGACCAGCAGGCAGGACATGGCGGACTGTATGGAACCCAGGCTCAGAAGCGGGAGTATCAGGAAAAGGGCTTTGCCTGTCAGTGGGGTAAGAGGGGAGAAGGAAATTATATTAATGTCTTTGACCTGGTTTTAGAATATCGGCGGAAAGTAAACCCAAATGTCAATGTCTTTTCGATTCAGACCGCTGGCTACAATAATGTCTGCATCCCAGAGTATGCCTACCGTACCTGTATCCTCTACGGGTGGACGGGTAAGGAGCTGAACTTTGCCAGACAGATGATAGATTTGTGGGACGGACAGTAGGGCAGTAGTTGACTTTTCTCCCAGGAATCAGTATAATGTGGACAGAAAGAAGAACTTTTTGTGTAGGTATGGAATCGGAATAGGAGGATAGGAAGATGGAATTATTAAAGGGCAAGACCGCCATGGTCACAGGTGGCACAAGAGGCATTGGCTACGCTATCGTGAAGATGTATTTGGACAATGGGGCAAGTGTTGCGCTGTGTGGATCCAGACAGGAGACTGTGGACAAGGCGCTGGAAAAGCTGAGAGCTGAGAATGCAGAATACAAAGTAATTGGCCTATGTCCCAATCTGCAGGATCCTGCGGAGGTGGAGAAAGCAGTGGCAACTGTGAAAGAAACCTTCGGCAGCCTGGATATTATGGTAAACAATGCAGGTGTCTCCGCCAGGGAGAGCATCTACGACTACAAACCGGAAGACTTTGCAAAGACCATGTCCCTGAATGTGAATGCAGTATTTAACTGTGCCCAGGCAGCAGCCAAAGTGATGAAAGAGCAGGGGGGCGGTGTTATCCTAAACACCAGTTCCATGGTCAGCATCTACGGACAACCCTCCGGCGTGGCCTATCCTGCTTCCAAGTTCGCTGTGAACGGTTTGACAAAGTCTTTGGCCAGAGAGCTGGGAAAGGATAATATCCGCGTGAATGCAGTGGCGCCTGGTGTCACCAGGACAGACATGGTGGCAGTGTTGCCGGAAGAGGTGATCAAGCCCATTGTGGCAGGCATTCCGCTGGGCCGTGTAGGAGAGCCAGAGGATGTGGCTAACGCATTCCTCTATTTGGCCAGCGATATGGCCAGCTATGTGACAGGTGTGGTCCTGTCTGTGGATGGAGCTGCCAGAACATAATAGATGAGTCAAGCGGCTGTGATCCACGGACAGTTGGCGAATGCCGCAAGGCAATAGACTTTGATAAGTTTCTGGAGGAAAGTGGCAGTTACTCATAAGAACAGAGTGACTGCCATTTATTTACTTTATTAGAAAGTCTGTCACAATATGGACATGGAATCAGTAAGGTGCCGAAGGCACTTTTTTATGCGCAGGCCCGCATGTGGAAGTTTGCCGCTAAGGCGGCATGCGGGCCGCGCGGCGAGTAGTGGAGAAATGCATTCCCCTACTCGATTGAACAGACCCGCAATGGGAGGCTTGCCACCAAGGTGGCATGGGCCCTGGGGGTAAGTCGTAGAGAAAGAAAGGAATAATAGAAACTATGGAAATCAAGATTGGCACAAAAAGAAAGGCAAAAATACAGGAAGGGATGATAGGACTGTTCTTTGAGGACATTAATTATGCTGCAGATGGCGGGCTGTACGCAGAGATGCTGGAGAACCGTTCCTTTGAATTCCTGGAAGCAGCAGGGGACGCCTGCGATTATCATGTGGAATACGACGGCGGCTATGCATGGAGCACCTATTCTGCAGAAGGGTCAAAAGGGGCCAGATACCGTCTTGTCATGGGCAGCCCTCACAGCGAGGAAAATCCTCATTATATGAGACTGGAGACCACCCATGCCGGGGAAGGCATCCGCAACAAGGCCTATGACGGTATCTACCTGAAGGAAGGAATGGACTACAAGCTGGTATTCTGGGCCCGATGCGTGAAATTTAATGGTGTATTTGAGGCCTTTGTGGAAAAGAATGGGGTGCGATACGCGGAAGGGAAAATAACTGCAGCTGCAGGTCTGGAGGAGACATACAATCGCTTCCAGAGGTATGAAGTTTTGCTTCAGGCACAGACAGATGTAGAGCGGGGAGACTTCGTCCTATGTCTGTCAGAGGCAGGTATTGTGGAGCTAGATTTCGTGTCCCTGATGCCCTGCGACGCGGTAGCAGGGATTTTCCGCAGAGATTTGTTTGACATGCTGAAAAATCTGCATCCGGGCTTTCTGCGGTTTCCGGGAGGATGCATCGTGGAGGGCAATACCCTGGCCAATCGCTATCGGTATAAAGACAGTTTAAAGCCAGTCTGGGCCAGAAGGAACAATTGGAACAGGTGGGCTGTGCATGAAACCAAAGAAGAGAATGACTATGTGGGCGAATACAGTCATTACAACCAGACATTGGGATTGGGATATTACGAATATTTCCTGCTCTGTGAACTGATTGGAGCCAAGCCATTGCCAGTGATGAATGTGGGCTTTGCCTGCCAGTACCAATCCAAAGAGATGGTAGGACGGGATACAGCGGCATTTCAGGAGTTTTTGCAGGACGCCCTGGATCTCATTGAATTTGCCAATGGAAGTGAGGACACGGCCTGGGGAGCTATCCGAGCAAAAATGGGACACCCTGAGCCCTTTGACCTGACCATGCTGGGCATTGGAAACGAGCAGTGGCAGACGAAGGAGGCGGATTTCTTTGAACGGTATGAGATTTTTGAACGAGCAATTCATGAGAAGGCGCCCGAAATCAAGCTGATTGGTTCAGCAGGCCCGGATGTGACTTCTGAGAGATATACAAAAGCTTGGGAATTCTATCATGCCCACCAGGATCAAGAGAATTTTGTGTATGCAGTGGATGAGCATTATTATGTGAAGCCTGGATGGCTGTATGAGCATGTGGACTTCTATGACGATTATGACAGGAAGGTGAAAGTATTTTCCGGGGAATATGCGGCGCATCCCATGAATGGCTTCAATAAGCCTCAGGCCAACACCCTGGAAGGCGCTTTGGCGGAGGCGGCGTTCCTTACAGGGGTGGAGCGAAATGGGGATGTGGTGGTGCTTGCTTCCTACGCACCTCTGTTTGCCAGAATGGGCTATACCCAGTGGTCCCCAGACATGATCTGGTTCGACGGGGCCTCCTGCTATGGCAGTCCCAGCTATTATGTGCAGAAAATGTACGCCTGCAATATGGGGGATATAATTTTGGATACCTGTGGCGGGGAGAAAGAGGCCAGGGAGAAGGGCATTTATTATACGATCAGCCTTTGTGAGAAAAGTGGTGAGATTATCCTTAAGGTGGTCAATGCCAAAGAAGCGGAGCAGGCGCTGGAGCTTCTCTTGCCAGAGGGATGGGAAGGCAGTTGCCGGATCCAGGCCGAAATTCTCACAGGCCCGGAGCGGGATGCCTACAATACTCTGGAAGCGCCGGAAAGGGTCGCGCCTTATAAGAAGATTTTTGAGACAGGGGAGAGCATTACCCTGCCACCTCTCTCCTTTGTAGTGATGCGGATTGAGAGGGAAGAGACCAGCTTTCAGGACTGAAACGAAAGCAGACTGACAGGAAGACAGAGCTGGCAAAATGGAAATGGTACTGTAATGAAACAGGAACAGTCACAGGCGGCAAAGTGGAGGTACAGGGATATGGCTGAGGTGGCAGAGAATTACATCAGACACAATGGAGAGAACCTGTGGGACTTTGAAATCGTCTCTCAGTGGACTTATGAGAATGTAAATCGGATTCATCCGCTGAAGCAGAGAGACGTAGGGCGCCTGATAGAAGCGGTGAAGAAGGATATGCATATTCAGGCAGTCATTGTATTCGGCAGTGCCGTCCGCTTTGACTGTCATTCCGGAAGTGATTTGGATGTGATGATTATCAGGGATGACAGGAAATTTGCTATAGACAGCCCGTTGGATGGGATAGAAAGTGAAATGGACATTATTTTCAGTGCACATTTGGGCAGCAGGCTGGAGGAAGAGATAGCAAAAACGGGTGTGATAGTCTACAGGAGGGAAGAGAATGTGTGATATTCGCTATTTCAAATCGGCATATCATTGCTATGACGTTGCTGTCCATTTGATGGAACTGCATCAATTGGATGAGATGTATATTGAAAAGGATATGCAGATCCTTACCAGAATTATCAAGCATCTTTCTATGGATAAGGTAAAGGATGAGGCATCTATCATGGAAATCGTGGATTTT
>CANRZC010000160.1 GCA_947644185.1 uncultured Acetatifactor sp. | reverse complement strand
AATTTGCCTCCACAGTCTGTACGCCGCCCTCACTGCGCTTTGGTATCTCAATCTCAATCACATCCTCTGCTGAGAGAATAATACTCCTCTGATTCAGAGAATGCGGACAGATGGGCGTCAACATAATCAGCCTTGCACTGGGCTCTACCAAGGGCCCTCCTGCGGAGAGATTGTATCCTGTAGAACCGGTGGGGGTAGTCACTATCATGCCGTCAGCACTGTAATCATTCAGAAACTGCCCATTTACAAAGATATGAAACCGAATAATCTGCAAAGGACCACTGCGAGATATTACAATATCATTCAAGGCCCAGCCTTTGGCCTCTCCCCCATCTAAAAATGTCACCCTGCCATTTAGCATCATCCGGCTCTCCTGGACATAATCTCCAGCAAGCAAACGCTCCATAGCCTCCTCCAGATTTGGGAGCTCCACCTCTGTCATATATCCCAATGTGCCCAGATTTACGCCGATAATGGGAATGTGCCTTTTCTTTGTCAGCCTGGCAGCCTGCAGCACTGTCCCATCTCCCCCCAGCACAATCATACAGTCCACATCCAGGGGAACCTCTGCTTCTCCCTCTGGCTCTGTCATAACCGTAACGCGTTTTCCCTTTAATTTCAGGAAGTCACAAATGCGCTTTGTAGTGGCAAGCTCTCTGTCCTTATGCCGATTGCTATAAATCAGAAAATGCTTCATGTACAAAATCCTTTCGGCCTTTCCTCAAAGGCAGTTATGGGACATAGCCACAATCTCCTTTATCAGCTTCTCCCACTTCGCTTCATGGGACAGCCCCAAACCACTTTCGACAATCCCCCTTAGCTGATCTTCCGCCTCATGCTCCGACAACGCTTTGATTGTTTCAGAAGGCTCTTTCTCTTTTTTCAGGTGTAATAGATATTCAATATTCCCCTCTGGACCTCTCACCGGGGAATAGTCCAAATGTAGTACGGCAAAGCCCACCAGATCCGCATAGTCCACAATCTTTCCAATGACCTCCCCATGGACTTCACTGTCTCTGACCACACCTTTCTTTCCCACCTTCTCCCGGCCAGCTTCAAACTGAGGCTTGATCAGGCAGACCATTTCTCCTCCAACCTTTAACAATCTTCTGGCAGGAATCAATATTTTCGTCAGGGAAATAAAAGACACATCCACACTGGCAAAATCCAACAATTCCCCGATATCCTCCGGCACCACATATCGAAAATTCGTCTGCTCCATACAGACAACTCTCTTGTCAACTCGCAGCTTCCAGGCCAACTGTCCGTGCCCCACATCCACGGCATACACCTTCAGTGCCCCTTTCTGCAGCATACAATCCGTAAAACCCCCGGTGGAAGCTCCGATATCCATGCACACCTTATTTTCCAAGAGAAAATTCCATATCTCCATGGCCTTCTCAAGCTTTAAGCCACCACGGCTCACATATCGCAGTGCACTTTCCCGTACCTCCAGCCCAATCTTCGTCTCATCAAAAAAGGTGCCTGCCTTGTCCTCCTTCTGTCCATTTACATACACATTGCCAGACATGATGATAGCTCTGGCCTTCTCTCTGGAGGCTGCATAGCCTTGCTTTACCAATATGACATCCAAACGTTCTTTCATCTACTTTCCAACGCCTCACCGATTTTCTTCACGATGCTCTCTGGGTCTATACCGATTTCCTCCTGCAGCTGTTCCACCTTGCCATGCTCCACAAACACATCTTTAATCGCAATGCTCAAAAATCGGTTTCTAAGCCCCTTCTCGTTCATATATGCCAGCACCTTCTCCCCATAGCCACCGCGAGCTATATTTTCCTCCAAGGTGACAATCAGGATATGCTCCTTACAGGCCTGGACCACAGCCTCCTCGTCAATGGGCTTCACAAATCTGGCGTTTATCAGGCTTACCTCATGTCCCATTGTCTTTAACCTATCCCTCACTGTCTCGGCAGTCTTTACCATGCTTCCCACTGCAAACAGCGCAATTTCCCGCTCCCTGTAGATCCACTCAGCTCTGCCCAGCCTTACCTGCTCTCTGTACTCTTTTAGGCCAGTATACGCCGTTCCTCTGGGATAACGTACTGCAATCGGAGCACCCAGAGTCACTGCAAATTTCAGCATATCCGACAACTCCCATTTATTCTTTGGGGCGCAGATATGCATATTCGGTATACCAGAAAGATATGTAAAGTCAAAAACCCCCTGATGGGTCTCCCCGTCACTCCCCACAAGTCCTGCCCTGTCTATGGCAAACACCACAGGCAGATTTTGCAGGCAGACATCATGGAGTATCTGGTCATAGGCCCTCTGCAGAAATGAGGAATAGATAGCGACAATGGGCTTCATCCCTCCTACTGCCAGCCCTGCCGCAAAGGTAACCGCGTGCTGCTCTGCAATTCCCACATCAAAAAAGCGATCCGGATACATGTTATGGAACCGTTTCAGTCCAACTCCATCTGGCATGGCCGCAGTGATGGCCACAATTTTCTCATCCCGCTGTCCCAGCTTACACATTACAGTAGAAAAAATATCCGTATAATTGGCCACGGTCCTGGGATGGGAGGGTATACCCGTCTCAATATCAAAGGGCTCTGTACCATGAAATCTGGCCGGATGACGCTCTGCTGGCCTGTACCCCTTACCCTTCTCTGTCATAACATGTACTATCACTGCCCCCTCCACACGCCTGGCGGCAAGGATTGTGGTCACCATGGCATTGATATCATGTCCGTCCACAGGCCCTAAATAGGTGATACCCATGTCCTCGAACATCATGCCAGGTATCACCAGCTGCTTGAAGCTGCTTTTTGCTCTGCGAATCCAATTGATGGTGCTATCTCCCCGCTTTGTATCCTGGAGCACATTGTAGATACCTTTCTTCAAATCTAAGTAGCCGGATGCAGTGCGAATGCTATTCAAATATTTGGACATGCCCCCCACGTTCTCAGATATGGACATGTTGTTATCATTTAATATAATGATATAATTCGTCTCCAATTTGGCGGCATTGTTCAAGGCCTCATAGGCCATGCCTCCTGTGAGAGAGCCGTCTCCAATCACTGACACAATGGTCTCGCTCCCCCCCAGAATTTCCCTGGCTTTCACAAGGCCCAACCCCGCTGAAAGGGAGGTGGAGCTGTGCCCCGTGTCAAAGACATCGCAGGGACTCTCCTTTCTCTTCGGAAAACCGCTCATACCATGGAACTGGCGTAATGTCTTAAATTCATTTCTCCGTCCGGTAAGGATTTTGTGGGTGTAAGACTGGTGCCCCACATCCCAAATAATCTTGTCCTCAGGCAAATCCAGCGCAAGATGCAGGGCCATGGTCAATTCCACCACACCCAGATTTGCCCCCAGATGCCCCCCTGTGACGCTGATGGTCTGTATCAGGAAATCCCTGATTTCCTGTGCCAGCGCATTCAGATCCTCTTTCCTTATCTTCTTGATATCATTCGCCTGCTCTATGGTCTCCAGTAACATAACCGCCCTCTCTATTTTCTTCTGTGAATCAATGTCAGAATCAGCTGTTTCAAAAAACCATGCTCCCCCTCAAAACCATCCAAAATCTCCACTGCCTCTTTTGACAAGGCCTCCACATCCGCTTTGGACTGCTCCAAACCTTTTAAGGTCACATAGGTCTCTTTCTGATTTTGGGCATCACTACCTGTTGATTTACCCAGTTCTTTGCTATCTCCAACCACGTCAAGTATGTCATCCTGTATCTGAAATGCCATGCCAATGTTGTAGGCACATTTTTCGATGGCATTCACTTGTTCCCTGTCTGCCCCTGCAAGAATGGCCCCTGTCATCATAGCTGCCTGTATCAGGGCTGCGGTCTTATGGGCATGGATAAAGAGCAGCCTGTCTTCCGCCCTCTCCTGGCCTTTCTCGGCCTGGCCGAATCTCTTCTCGGCCATGACATCCACCACCTGCCCGCCAATCATACCATAAATCCCAGCTTTCCTGGCCAACACAGAAAATGCGGCAGCACACCGCTCCATCTGCAAAAGTCTCTCTGGCCCTGAAGCTTTGCTCTTTCCCTGTCCATCCTCTTTGTCCAAAAGCGCCTGCAGCGCTGTCTCAAAAGCATAATTTAACAGCCCATCTCCTGCCAAAATACCCATGGTCTCCCCGTAGACATACCATGTGGTCTCTCTCCCTCTGCGATACCGGTCATTGTCCATAGCCGGCAGATCATCATGTACCAGAGAATAGGTGTGGATCATCTCAATGGCCGCCATAAAGTGAGCAATGGCACTGCCCAGGCCTCCACCACACATTTGGTAGGTGGCCCGCATGAGAATTGGTCGCAGCCGCTTACCGCCTGCCAGCAGGCTGTAGTTCATGGCCTCCATGATTTCTCTCTGTAGCCCCTCTTCCTCTGGCAGGTGCTCTCGCAGCACCTTCTCTGCGTAAGCTGTCTCCTCTGCAAGCCTTTTTTCAAATGCTGATGCTTCCATTTCCAAATTCCTCCAGTTCGCCCTCTTCTGTAAGCTTCAATACCTGCTTCTCCACCTTATCTATCTGAGCATTGCACTGTTTTAACACTGCCATACCTGCGCTGTAGGCTGCAAAGGCCTCCTCCAGCAAAATATCATCCCTGTCCAGCTCTCCGATGAGCTCTTCCAGCCTGTGAAAATTCTCCTCCAGGCTTCGCTCTCTTATCTCCTCAGCCATTGTCGCATCCTCCTGCCTGTCACTTTGTCAGTGTCCTCCTCCAAATCTCCTGCCCTAGAGTCCCTGCTTCCCAACCTCTTTTTCCGATAAAGGCCTTTCACCCCATCAACATGTCTCCACCTGGCGTTCTGGTGGCCCTATTTTGGTAACTCTCGCTTCGATCCGCCCATCCTTTACTCGGATAGTCACGTTCTGACCCTCCCGCACCTGTGTCACCGAGCGCACATTACGACCTGCGCCATCCTCCACATAGGAATACCCACTATTTAGCTTTTCCAGAGGGGAAAGCCCCTTCATACGCTCAATATAAATGGAAAGCTGTGATCTGCGTCTCTCCAGAAGCCGCAGCATCCGATCTTGAAGTCGCTCCTCCGCAGACAATGCCGCCATCTTTCGCTCCCGAATCCGACTGGTGGGACTGACTAGCTTCAGTCTCAGCTCCATCTGGCGTATCTGTCCCCGCCGTTCCTGAAGCAGTCTCTCCATTCGACTCTGGAGCATGTCCCTATAAGACCCTATGCTATTTAAAATATCACGGATATCTGCCACTGCCAATTCCGCTGCTGCAGATGGAGTGGGCGCACGCAAATCTGACACAAAATCCGCAATGGTGGTATCGGTCTCATGGCCTACTGCGGAGATAATCGGCACAGAACAGTCGAACACTGCCTGTGCCACTTCCCTCTCATTAAAGGCCCACAAGTCTTCTATGGAGCCTCCACCTCTACCCACAATCATCACGTCCACCCCAAAATCCTCCAGTGCCCGGATGCCTCTCACAATGCTGGGCACCGCCGCCTCTCCCTGCACAATGGCAGGGTAAAGAATAATCTGCACATAAGGATTCCGCCTTCTGGCTATCTGGATAATATCCCGAACAGCTGCACCGGTATCCGCTGTTACCACGCCCAAGGTCCTTATAAATTTCGGAATAGGTCGCTTATACTCCTGGGCAAACATGCCTGATTCTTCCAGCTCACGCTTGAGCATTTCAAATTTCTCATAAAGCAGTCCGCTGCCGTCCAGCATAATTTGTCTGGCGTAGAGCTGGTATTTTCCATCCCGCTCATATACATCCACTGTGCCGCCTACGATGACCTGTTGGCCTTCAGACATACGAAAAGAGAGGCCCGAACGGCTGCCTGCGAACATCACACAGCTTATGGTCCCCTTAGAATCCTTCAACGTAAAATAAATATGTCCTGAGGAGTGATATTTGCAGTTACTCACTTCCC
>CANRZC010000159.1 GCA_947644185.1 uncultured Acetatifactor sp. | reverse complement strand
TCATCTGTTTCATTAAACATTTCACGTCGCTCACTATGTCCCAATACAACATAAGTATCCCCAATGTCGTCAAGTCCCCGCACATATCCCTCCTGAATATATGCAGGAACATGCACTTGCGTTCCAGCAGGATTTGCTGTGCCAGCCACATTGTTCTGCAATGTCTCCAGCAGATACGTCTTCTCAGCCTCTGCGTCTAACTTCGTCCCATATGTGACATATTTTACAGCCACAGTTTCCCCTCTGGTAGCGGCAAACTGCTTCTCTGTACCACAGGTATCGTAGTCCGCCGCCAATGCCTCCACCCAGAGCTGTACTTTTTCCTCATCCACCACAATACGGCCTTTCTCGTCCAGCATGGGGCAGCCATTCCCCTCTGTTTTCAGAAATTCAGACAGGACAGCCGGTGTCAGCGCAATTTCCTCTGCCCCCATATCATATATGATTTTGCTTCCCTGCTGAAGATATGAGCTTACCTGTTCCCAGATCTGTCGCTGCCTCTGGTCAGACCCACTGTCTGTGAGATCTCCATAGCATTCACCCACAGACAAATCAATGGTAGTCTGTCCTTTGGACAGACAATCTTCCACATAGGCAAAGGCCTTTTCCAGATCCAACCGCCCTGTATTTCCATCCTCCAGCACAAACCCCTCCGCAGATGGACTCACTTTCACGCCTGCTGGCTTTTTTTGCTCTTCTGCCACAAATGATAGCTCCTGGAAGCATGCAAGTAATTTTTCGTCATCCCCCACGTACTTTCCGGGCCTCAGACTGCTGGACACAGGCCTCTTCAGATTGTTCATCCAGAAAATGGAAGCATTCTGTCTCAGATATGATTTCAGCGCATCCGAATAATCTGGCCGGATAGCAGCGGCCAGCATGTCGATTTCCCAAGTAGTACCATGGGCGTCCACAATTGTTATCACGGACGCCTCTTTCTCATTTACCAGGTCATCCTCTACCAGCTCTGCATTTACCTGCTCTATTGATTTTCCCGTACAGTACACTCCATTAATCCATGTGTTTACAGGAAAATTGTTACGGTAATAAAAAGTAAGCCCGAGGCATCCCGCAAGTCCCAGGAGCAGACCACTGAACAGAAATAGCAACAGAAACCGAAGTAATTTTTTCATAGCATGTGAAAAATCCTTTTATCTTTCGTTCTTTTTCTTCAAATCCTCACCGTCAAAGACCTCCACAAGGGGCGCTCCTGCAGGTACCATAGGAAATACCTTATCGTCCTCCGGTATAATACACTCAATCAGCACCGGCGCTTTCAGCTCAATGGCCCTCTCAATAGCAGGCTGTACCTCTTCCCTTGTAGTCACGCGGATAGCCTCACAACCCAGCCCCTGTGCCACCTTGCAGAAATCCACCTTGTCGCTTAGGACAGTCTGGGAATAGCGCTTTCCATAAAATAGAGTCTGCCACTGCCGCACCATTCCCAGCACATGATTGTTGATAACCACCTGAATGATAGGAATGTTATAACGGCTGGCTGTGGCAAGCTCATTCATGTTCATACGAAAGCATCCATCTCCGGCAATATTGATGCAGATCTTGTCAGGCTGCCCCAGCTGTGCGCCGATGCAGGCCCCAAGGCCATAGCCCATTGTGCCCAATCCACCAGAGGACAGGAAGGTGCGGGGCTTCGTATAATGATAATACTGTGCCGCCCACATCTGATGCTGGCCCACATCCGTGGTAATCAGGGCTTCCCCCTTTGTCACCTTGTCTATGGTCTCTATGACATAGGGGCATGTCAGTACATCCTCTTCATATTTCAGCGGATATTTTTCTTTCATGTCCCTAATAGTGCCCATCCACTCACTGTGCTCACACTGCGTGAGACGTCTGTTCAGCTCCTGAAGCACCAGCTTCAGATCTCCTACCAGACTGGCATCTGCATGAATGTTCTTGTTGATTTCCGCAGCATCGATATCTATATGGACGATTTTAGCGTTCTCTGCAAATTTTTTCGGATTGCCAATGACACGGTCAGAGAATCTGGCTCCCAATGCAATGAGCAAATCACACTGGCTCACCCCCAAATTAGAGGTCTTCGTGCCATGCATGCCGATCATACCTGTGTAGCGTTCACTGTGTCCATCAAAGGCGCCTTTTCCCATCAGGGTATCGCACACAGGTGCGTCTATCAGTTCTGCAAAGGCTGCCACCTCTGGAGCGGCATCTGAGATAACAGCGCCACCTCCCAAATAGATATAGGGTTTCTCCGCAGCTTGGATATACTCCACCACCTGATTGATTTGCTCTTCCGTGCAGCGATAGCTTCTGCGCTTCTCCTCCACAGGCTTAGGAGTATACTCACAGACAGCAGCCGTCACATCCTTGGTGATATCCACTAACACCGGGCCAGGACGGCCACTTTTCGCAATGGTAAACGCCCGCCTTAAGGTATCTGCCAGTTCTTCCACGTTTTTCACAATATAGCCGTGCTTTGTGATAGGCATGGTCACACCGGCAATATCCACTTCCTGAAAGCTGTCTTTGCCCAGCATGGGAAGGGTCACATTGGCTGTAATTGCCACCATGGGCACAGAATCCATGTAGGCTGTGGCGATTCCGGTCACAAGATTCGTAGCGCCAGGTCCGCTGGTAGCCATACAGACACCCACCTTGCCTGTGGCTCTGGCATACCCGTCTGCCGCATGGGCAGCCCCCTGTTCGTGGGATGTCAAAATATGTCTGATCTCATGGCTGTGTTTATAAAGTGTATCATATATGTTTAAAATGGTGCCACCGGGATAGCCAAATACGGTATCCACGCCCTGCTCCTTTAGACACGCAACAACTATCTCTGATCCTGTCAATTGCATAGCACAAATCCCCCCATTATTTTTTGATTTCCAACACTGCGCCTCTGTTGCCGCTGGTGACGAGCTCACGGTATCTGGTGAGATAGCCAGTGGTCACTTTGGGCTCTCTGGGCTGCCATTTGGCACGTCTGTCCGCAAGGATTTCATCAGATACCAGCACATCCAGCTTATTCTCCGGGATATTAATGCTGATAATATCTCCCTCCTCCACTAGGGCAATGGGGCCGCCCACCGCAGCCTCAGGAGACACATGACCGATGGAAGCGCCTCTGGAAGCACCGGAGAAGCGTCCGTCCGTGATCAAAGCCACCGAAGAGCCAAGGCCCATGCCAGCAATGGCAGAGGTAGGATTGAGCATTTCTCTCATGCCAGGGCCGCCCTTTGGCCCCTCGTAGCGAATGACCACCACATCTCCTGCCTTGATCTGGCCGCCCTTGATGGCAGTGATAGCATCCTCCTCACAGTCGAACACTCTGGCAGGTCCCTGGTGCACCAGCATCTCTGGAACCACTGCAGAGCGCTTCACCACACCGCTGTCTGGCGCCAGATTTCCCTTCAGAATAGCAATGCCGCCTGTCTCCGAGTAGGGGTTCTCCACCGGGCGAATCACCTCCGGGTTCATGTTCTTACAGTTCTTAATATTTTCGCCGATGGTGGTGCCGTTCACAGTCATGCAGTCCAGATGCAGCAGATTCTTCTTTGTGAGCTCGTTCATCACTGCATAGACACCCCCTGCCTCATTTAAATCTTCCATGTAAGTGGGCCCAGCAGGTGCCAGATGGCACAGATTCGGCGTCTTCGCGGACAGCTCGTTGGCAATGTCCAGATTCAGCTCCACGCCTGCCTCATTGGCAATAGCAGGCAGATGAAGCATGGAATTGGTAGAGCAGCCGAGAGCCATATCCACTGTCAGAGCGTTCATGAAGGCCGCCTCTGTCATAATGTCCCGAGGCTTGATATCTTTCTCCACCAGCTCCATAATTTTCATGCCTGCATGCTTTGCCAGGCGAATGCGCTCCGAGTACACAGCCGGCACAGTGCCGTTGCCCTTGAGCCCCATGCCGATGGCCTCTGTGAGACAGTTCATGGAGTTGGCCGTATACATGCCAGAGCAGGAGCCGCAGGTAGGGCAGACCTTCTCCTCGTACTCACACAGCTCCTCCATGGTCATAGTGCCAGCCGCCACACTGCCCACTGCCTCAAACATGGAAGACAAGCTCTTCTTCTGTCCGTGGATCCGCCCTGCCAGCATAGGGCCGCCAGACACGAAAATTGTGGGGATATTCACTCTGGCCGCAGCCATCAAAAGGCCGGGCACATTTTTGTCGCAGTTAGGGATGCACACCAGGCCATCAAAGCCATGGGCCAGTGCCATACACTCCGTGCTATCCGCAATTAAGTCCCTGGTCACCAGGGAATACTTCATTCCCACATGCCCCATGGCAATGCCATCGCACACTGCAATGGCCGGGAACATGATAGGCGTGCCGCCAGCCATGGCCACACCCATTTTCACGGCTTCTGCAATCTTGTCCAAATTCATGTGGCCGGGCACAATCTCATTGTAGGAGCAGACGATGCCTATCAGCGGACGCCGCCTCTCCTCCTCCGTATAGCCAAGTGCATTGAATAAACTTCTATGAGGCGCCTGTGCGGTGCCTGTCTTTACTGAGTCGCTTCTCATACTAATACCTCCTGATTTCGTATTTCATCTGTGATTTTAAGAACCTATTTTGCCTTCTGCCGAACAGCGCTTCGCATATTTCGCCAAAGCAGCTTCCAATGCTTTCCCTGCATCCATCCCCATTCCACAATACGCTGCATCTACTGTATCCTCTCTGCCAGCAGATCGCCCATTTTGCTGCATCCCACTCTCTCACAGCCCTGGGAATAAATGTCCCCAGTGCGGTAGCCCTCCTTCAGCACCTGCTTCACCGCTGCCTCAATGGCATCCGCCTCTTTGTCCAGGTCAAAGCTGTACCGAAGCATCATGGCAGCACTCAGTACAGTGGCAATGGGATTTGCAATATCCTGCCCTGCGATGTCCGGCGCTGAGCCATGGCTGGGCTCATAGAGACCAAATTTACTGTCATTTAAGCTGGCGCTGGCTAACATCCCGATAGAGCCAGTGACCATGCTGGCCTCATCGGAAAGAATATCACCAAACATATTTTCCGTCAAAATTACATCGAATTGGGCCGGATCCTTCACCAGCTGCATAGCACAGTTATCCACCAGCATATGCTCCAGCGTCACCTCTGGATAATTCACGGCAACCTCCTCCACAACCTTTCTCCAAAGTCTGGAGGAGTCCAGCACATTGGCCTTGTCTACACTGGTGACCTTTCCCCGGCGCTTCCTTGCAATGTCAAAGCCCTTGATGGCGATACGGCGAATTTCGTTTTCGTCGTAGGTCAAGGTATCTATAGCCTTGCGCACCCCATTTTCTTCTACGGTCTTGCGTTCACCGAAGTACAGTCCGCCAGTAAGCTCCCGCATAATCAACATATCAAATCCTGCTTTGCTGATCTCCTCCTTCAGCGGGCACGCTCCTGCCAGCTCGTCATACAGCACCGCAGGGCGCAGATTTGCGAACAGATTCAGGGCCTTGCGAATCGCCAAAAGCCCTGCCTCAGGCCGCAGATTGGGAGGAAGCTTGTACCAGGGAGATTTCGTGGTATCTCCGCCGATGGAGCCCATCAGTACCGCATCTGCTGCCTTCGCTTTCGCGATGGCCTCCTCAGTCAAGGGAACTCCATGTACATCAATGGAGGCGCCTCCCATGAGGATATCCTCGAAAATCATTTTATGACCATATACTTCTGCTGTTTTTTCCAGAACCTTTTTCGCTTCCCGGATGATTTCTGGCCCGATGCCGTCACCGGGAATACATGTGATATGTAATTCCATACGCTTCTTCCTTTCCTGACTAGATCTTTCGCCAACTTCTTTTCATCATACCTGATTCCCGCATAAATATCAATAAAATATTATAAAGAATCAAGCGTAACTACTCATTTTCCTGTAAAATCCTCCAGCGCAGACGCGGATTGGCATGAGCTGCCTCCTGAAGCACTCTCTCCAGAGTTGATGCATAGCCTGCGAGATTTTCGTGTAGTGCATCTTTATGCAAAATCTGGACCTCTGTCTCCCCTGGC
>CANRZC010000158.1 GCA_947644185.1 uncultured Acetatifactor sp. | reverse complement strand
CAAGCTCCCTGTTCAGCTTTTCCATACTCTCAATCTGGGACGCCAATATGGTCTCCTCCTCAGAGCCTCTGGTGTGCTCCGCCCGCAGGTACTGCATGTCGTTTCTCAGATTGGCTGCTATGAGAGTCAGCACGTAAATATTGTCGAACCGGTTGTAGATGGACTCTCCTCCTAAGCCGGACAGGCAGATTAGCTGGGTGTTGGCTTTCTTTGCCATGTCCATCAAGGGCTTTAACAGGTGTGAGGCATTGGTCTGGGCAAAAGGGTTGTCCATAAGCAGGACCTTTCCCTCATTCCTGTCGGCGAAGATGTCCGAGTCATCCTTGCGCATATAGTAGAGCAGGGCCGACAAAATAACGAACGCCGACAGGAAGCCCTCCCCGCCAGAGTTCTTCGCCACGTCCGCCCATGTAATGGGATACTCTCGCTGCGCTTCAATCTTATAGAGACGGATCTGCACATTGCCGATTCCCACCACTGCGTCGTACAGTCCCTTTGTGGTGATCCGCGTGCCCAGGAATTCCTGGAGATTTTGATTCTCTTCCAACAGGGCGATTCCCTTTGCGGTTACGTCGTCGATATAATCCTGCAGCCGCAGGGCAAACATACTCTCATTCTCTGTCCAGTCCGGTGGCTCCACCTTTAGCATTTTCACAGGCCGCTCCCGCACAGTTATAGTGGAATTGCGGTCGATTCTGCACAGGTTATCGTGCACTTCTTTGAGATAATCTCCCAGAAGCTCTGTGATCTTTGCCTTTTCTTTCTCCACCAGGGCAATGTCCACCTGGAGCTTTTCCATGAGGCTGTCATAGGAGGCTATTGTGGTCTCCAGCTGTCTCAGCACCCGCTCCGCATCCCCAGCAAGCTGCAGCATGGCCTCCAGGGGCTTCTGGTAAAAGTCCTCGGCAAAGCTTTCCATCCGGATCATCCGGTTCAGGGTCCGCTCCAGAGCCGCCCTTGCTTCCCCTCGCTGTTCCAGATAAGCATTGTAATCACGGATGAGGATTCCCTTTTGCCTGGTGAGCTCCTGGTCGCTTAGGGCAGTCAGATCGATTTCCCACTCTGTCTGCTCTTCGCTTACAAATTCCTCATATTCCGCCAGGGATGTAAGGTTGCTCTCCAAAGTATTGAGCTTCTTTTGGATCAGCTTTTCCTCCTTGCTAGCTTCTCCCTGCTCATAGGCCAGCTTCTTTATGGCATCCGCAAAGGAGATGGTCCTGATTTCTTCTTTCGGAACTGGCTGGTCTCTCTGGCAGCGCTCCTTTATCTGTTTTGTCTTTGCCTCTTTTTCCTGGTGCAAAAGCGCACACTTGATTTCTTCCTGGTGAACCAGGCCGTTTTGCCTGTCCAGTTTTCTATTCTGGTCTTCCAGCAGGATTTCTTGGTGAGTCTCCTCTTTCCGGTCATAGGGTATTCCCTGCCAGCTTTCCTCTTTGAGGCAGAATTTTTCCGCCAGGCTCTTAAGCTCCTCCATGGCTTTGTCATAGCGCTTTCTGGCATTTCTGGCCCGTTCCTCCAGCTCCTTTTCCTCTGCGCTGACGCCGTTTGTAATAATCTCATAGCGGCTTTCGGCTTCTCTGGCCTGGGTTTCCGTAAGGTTATGTGCGGCTGCCTGGGAAGGCTGGGCCGGATAATCCAGATACTGTCCATAGGTGAGGAGCTTTTCCCCATAAGCCAGGCCTGCCCGCTCCAGGGCCCCCACACGATTTTTCTCCGTCTCCAGCGCCTGCTCCCGCCTGGCATTCTTCTCCTGCTCCAGCTTCTGAAGGCTGCGCAGGCGCTGCTTTTCCCGCTGATTTTTCTCCAGCAGCCTGGTGTTCTCCCGGTATTCCCTGTAGCTTTGGCAAAATCTACCAAAATCCCCAAGCCGTCTGGTCTGCCAGGCAATTGTCTTCTCCAGCCCTGCCGCGTCCTGTTCCCTGGCAGCCTGGCCAGCCTCTAAAGTCTCCAGCTCCTCTCTTTTGCCTAAAATCTCATTGTCCAGGGCAGCCAGCTCTTTCTCCTGTCTGGCCAGATCCTCTTTCAGGGCATCATAGGCACTTTTCGACACTTTCTGGCTCTTAAGTTTCTCCTGCTGGCCCATGTACTCCATGTATTCTGCTCTGCGGGTGTCCATGGACTTTTGCAGCCTCTGGATGCGGCTGTCCAGTTCGGAAAGCATAGCCTTTAATTTCTCCTCCTCCAGGAGGTTGTCGTTAAACCATAGATAAAAATGCAGTCCGCCGAAAGAATGTACAGTCCCCGCCTCTGTTGCACCCGGTCTCTCCAGTTCCTCCCGCAGCAGTATGGGCACTGGGGCAGAGGTATAGACCTGGGCCGGGAGACTGCGCAGGCGCTCCAACTCCTGGCCGGACAAAATCAGGGCATAGGGAAGAAAGGGCTGCGCCGCCACCAGCTGTCTGTTCCGCTCCGGGGAAAGCTGGTTTTTCTGCAGCCACTCACAGCCGTAGACGAAATGGATGCCGGCCTCCTCCAGCATACCTCGGAATTCTTCCGACAGCTCCAGCACCTGTCCTTTGGAGAGCTTGCGATATTCTTTCTCCAGGGCATCTGTCTCTTTCTCCAGATTTTGTCTGGCCAGATCTATGTCCAGGAGCTTTCGCTGCACTGCTGCCAGCATTTTTTCCCTGTCAAATCGGTCCTCCTGGCCCAGACCCAGATACCGCAGAATGACGTTTCGCTGGTCCAGCTCCCTGTCATAGTCCCCAAGCAGTCTTTCCGCTTCTTTTTGGGTAGATTCCAGACGGCTTTTCTCCGTCAGCTTATCCTCCACCTGTCTTCTGCAGACTTTGATCTGCTCCTTATACTGCTCTATGTCCTTTTTGGCGTCCCGTCTGCGGGTCTCTGCCAGATTCAGCTCTTTCTCGTACTCTGCCTGCCTGATTTCCAGCTCGCCGGCCTCATACTCTCCCAGGAGATTCCGAGTCCATGGACCTGGGGCATGTCCAGCTTCCGCGGATTGCCCAGCCTCCATGTACTCCTGGTTGAACCTGTCCTCCGCACTGTCAAACATACGGATTCTCTCCTGCAGCGCCCCTGCCTCCTCTGTAAGCCTGTTCTCTGTCCCTCGCAGCTCCTCCAGCTTCTCAAGTCCCTGCTGCCGCTGCTGCTGCAGAGTTTCAATCGTTTTAAGACTTTCCCGTCTTTCTTCTGTGTTCCGAGTCTTGAGAGCTTCAAAATACTGGCGCAGCATAGAGCCTAGCTGCTGCCTCTCAGGCTCCAGGTTTTCTTTCTTTTCCCGGAAAAATTCCAGGCGCTGTCTCTCTCTGTCGAGATCCTGGCTGCATTCCGCCACCTCTGCCTGCTGCTTGGAACAGGCCAGCACTTGGAGCTTCTTTGCGATTTCTTCCTTTCTCCGCTCCAGTCCCTCTTTTTCCATCCGCAGCATCTCCAGATTGCTCTGAGCGTACCGCTCCCTGTGGGCAATTTCGTGGAACTCCCCGGACAGCTTCTCGTACTCCAGCTGGCCTTGCTCTCTGGCCAGCTCCTCCATCCGCAGCCTCACTGCGTCTGCTTTCTCTTTCTCCCGTTGCTCCATGTCATGGAGTCTGCGGATGAAATCCCCTATTCGGACTTTCTGGCCTGCAGCCTGGACAGACACATCCCTATAGCGGCATGCGTCCTCCCGCACCCGCTCCGCCTCCTGGGAGAAGGCACGGATGGTGTCCCGGCGCAGAATTTTGGAGCGGTTGTCCCTGTACTGGCCTGTGTATTTCTCCATGATAGCCTGGAATTCTTTCATGCGGTTCCTATCCTGGTTCAGCTTGTTCTCCACCGCGTCCAGAAACCATTTCTCCATGAGGCCTTTCTCGTCTTTGCAGTCCGCAAACAGATCTGACAGGCCGGATTCTTTGAGATTGACTTTTTTGATGATAGTCTCCCATTCCTTGTAGTAAATCTGGTATTCTGCCAGCTTATTGAAATACTGCTTGGACTGGGCGGCATTGTTCATGTCATAGTAGAAGAAAGGGATGCTGCGCTCCCGCTTATAGGTGTCGAAAAGCTGCCTGCAGGCGGCAAAGCCCTTCAGCGTGATATCCTGCTTTGTTTTCTCTACTACAGGAAGATGGTAGATATCCTGCTGGCAGCGCGTCTTGTATTCCGATATGAAATTGATGATTTCCAGATCATCCTGACGCTCCTCTGAGATCTCCTGACTTTTTCGCACCATCATGCCAGTGAGCACATAGCCCGCCCCCTGGTCCAGCTTCCATTCCACCAGGATAAAGGTGGGCTTGTTGGTGGTAAAATAGCTGGCAAAGGGCCGGTCCTTGGCATTCTGGTATCGCCTGTGCACAAAGGGTGCCATCATCATCTGCACCAACACGGATTTCCCGCCACCATTTCGCAGGGACAAAAGTGTGCTCTCCCCCCGGAGCTGGAACGTCTCATCGCTGATGCGGATGGCATTATTATTGTAATTCAGATTTATCAGGCGAACCGCGTTAATCTTACTCAAATCTGTCTCCTCCTGCATACTTTGGTGCAAGTCAAAGCGCAATTTTGATTTTGCCGCTTAGAAAATCTTTACACACTCCCCTCCAGGACCCTGCGCACTCTCTGGAAATGGTTCTGGTTCAGCAGATTCCAGTCCATGAACTGGTCCAGCTTCTTGGTGGTTTTGATCATCTCATCCTCCTCCACGTACTCTATCAGTCCCTGTTTCTGGAGAAAATTCAGGATATTGTAAAGGAACCCCTCTTTTGTGGTCTTAGCCCGGGAGCCCCGCTCGTCGGATCGCAGCGCTTCATAGGCCTCGGACATGTTGGAAAACGCAAGGCCCAGGCCCTCTTCCCCGGAGTTCTTCCCATCCTCGGAATTCTTTCCCTCCATAGTCACTCTGTCCTGCTCTGCCTCCCGCTCCCGCTCTACGCCCTCTTTTAAGCGATTGGAGATACAGTTCTGCAGTTCTCCTACGCGCATGTAGTCTCTCGTCTTGCTGGTGGCGCCCTGGCCATCATAGAACTCCACCAACAGGGTCAGTATGACAAACTGGGAGAGATAATAGTCCTTGTCCGTCCCACCAGATTTGCACAGCAATTGCTTCAGCTGTGCCTTGGAAAAGCCCAGAAAGGCATTGTCCTCCCTGGGGATCAGATAGATCACATCCCCGTATCGCTCGATATCACACTCCGCAGCGTCCCCCTGGGACTTTACCAGGTTCTGTATCCGCTCATTCTCCCCATAGCTTCGAAACAGCCGCTCCTGGGCCTCCTCACTCATCTCATGATGCTCCAGGAGATAATAAAAAATCTCCTGCCCGGTGCGGATATCCTCCATCTCATATGCCATAATTTTCTCCTATCCAAATCTAACCATCCCCACAAGTGGCTGATGGGAGCATTCTTCTCATACCTTTGCGCGAATCAGCACATTGGAGCAACAGATATTCTTTTGCCGCCCCGCCTCATCCGGCACATTGGCAAAGGTAATCACCTTTCCGTCCTCTATCCGATATACCGAAAGCTCCTGTATCGGCAGGCTGTATTCCTCTATCAAATTGAGCAACATCTCATTGAGCTGGAAGCCCCCGGAGAATTCTCCGATAAAATTGCGCCGTTCCTCCCGCAGCACTTCTATGTGGATCTCCCTGCCTCGCAACAGCTCTACCATGACCTCCTTGAAAATCTGCACATTGGGAAGGAGCATACAAAAGTCCGCTGTGCCCTCCTCCACACTCTGTCTGATTTCCTCCAGAGAAATCTCACCTGTTTCCCTTTCCATAGCCCTGCGCAAAAGAAATAAAAGGCACTTCTCATATTTGGCCAGCTTTTGCTTCCTGCGCCGCTCTTCCTCCTCCATCCAGGCTCCGTCCCCGAACTCCATCACAGCCTCCATCTCTTGCTCTTCCCTCTTTCGTATGGGCCTTTGTAGCTGTGTGGCTTTCTTTAGATGATATATTTTCTCCGGCTGATTTCCAAAAAGCGGCCGCAAAAAAATCTCCATGTGGGACAACCCTTTTGGATCATCTAATATCTTCTCATACAGTTCATTCCGCAGGGAAAATCGACGGATAAAG
>CANRZC010000157.1 GCA_947644185.1 uncultured Acetatifactor sp. | reverse complement strand
AGAATTTTCTCATACTCTCTGCTATCCACAAGTATATCCCCTATCCTGATTCTGCGAAACTTCTGCATTTTATTCTAGCACGAAACCAGATAAGAATCAAGATTCATACTTGGCTTATTCCGCTGGTAGTTTTGCTTGTTTTCGCGTCTCCCTCCCTATCGAAAAATAAAAACCACCTTGCCAAGCTTTATTTCGTCGCCTTCCTCCAGTTTTTTCTTTTCATAAGGCTGCATACGTTGCCCATTCTGAAAAGTTCCATTGGTAGAGTTTAGGTCTTCCAAATAAATACTTCCCTCCTGGTTGGTGATGCGAGCATGCATCCTGCTGATAGAAGAATCCTCTAATACCAGATCCACCTCCCCCTTTTTCTTTCCTATTGTAATGTTTGGCTGCTCCAGACTTAAGAAAAGCTTTCCCTCTGGCGTAAGCAGCCTATGTGGATTCTTTGCCGACTCTGCCTTATCCTCAAAATATACTGTCTGGCCATATGTGCTCTCGTAATTCATTTGTTCTGCCACCACGTGATGATAGCCCATCATTTCCTGCTGCATGGCTTGTCGATAATCCTCTCGCAATTTTTGGCTGCGGCTACGCCTTCCCTCCAGGATGCCCCTAATTCCTTTTCTGCCTGGTTTGGTTGGTTTTTCTTGTTGCTGGACATCCTCCTCTCTGCCGTCAATGGTAGAGAGCGCAGACGCAGTATTTTCCCTAAGCTCTTCCGCGCTGGATTCTTCTACCTCCCTATATGCCAATTCTGGAAGTTTTGTGTCCTCCAGGCATTCTGCATCCTCGAAAATCTGGGTCTGTAGATAGATCTCCCCATTGCGCTCCACCCTTTCATACATGCGATAAACGCAGTCTACCAGTATCTCATCATTATAGTCAATATGCTCCACCCAAAATTCCATTAGCTTCATAAACCCCGACTCCCCCTCATAATAGGGGATATAGAGAAAGGAAAAAACATTCTCCTCCAATTCCTGAAAAATCTGCTCTGGATACCAGATAATATTACCCACATCTAGCAAGAAACGGCCTAACTCCTGCCTGATATGTCGCAGACTCCACAAAAAGTCCCTGATCCACTCTCGGGTAATGCAGCGACTGCTGTATAAAAGTGCTATATTCTGTCTGGAGGATATATCATAGTAAAGATAAGCCTGTCCATCAATATAGCGGAGACTGCATGGAAGCAAGCCTTTGATTTGGCATCTCCCAAGAATGCTATACTGATATCTTCTTTCCTCAGGCATTTTATCTAATAGAATTCTTTCATAGTTGCAATTCAGACTTCTCACATATTCTACATGCAGCATCCTGTGTCACTCCCTCCCAACCTCTTCCCGAAACCTATGGCATAAGCGGATAAAAGTCACCGGTGAAAGTCTGGTATACCCATAGCTGGCCTTTGCCTCCCATACATTGTCTGCATCCCAGAAATTCCATCCCGGCACAGGGAATGTCAGCTGCCCAGCTCCCTCCACACAAAAGCGATTTCTTTCCAGAGACCCCTTTAACTGTGTTATCCTCCAGGCCATATATTTCTCTCTGTATAATCCTGCCATTCGCTCCTGTGTTTTCTGTTCCAGTTCAGCCGTCTCAGAAGCCTCCAACAGACTTCCACCCATGGCTATTGCTCCCACATCCTGCTCCAGCAGGCATCTATTATATTGGAACAGCATCATATAAATCACAAAAAGTATAGCCCCTATCACCACTGGCAGCACCAGTGCTGCCTCCACCGTAAAATAAGCGTTTCTTTCCCCCATGGTATCTCCTCTTGTATCCCCTTTCTCTATAAACCTATCACCACAAGCCACGCTGCTGCCAAAAATGGCAGAAATGGAAGGCTAGTGTTCCTCTTTACCCTGCGCAATACCAGCAAAACCAAAGCCAACAGGGCGATCAGAAATAAGCTGATGCCCAACAACAGCCAGCTTCTCTCTCCTCCCAATGCCATCCCCAGGCAGCACAGTACCACCCCATCTCCATACCCTGCCTTTTTCGTTCCAAAGGCTATTAGCAAAAGCAATATGCCTGGCAGAATCCCTTTCATTGTCTCTAAGTATCCTAGCTGCTGGCAAAAAGAAGCCCACACTCCCAAAATGCCTCCCAATGCAAGCATCCAACCTGGCACCCTTTGGCTTCTCACGTCCATAACGCCAGAGAGCATCAGCCAACCTGTCACAAATAATGTGTTCCACATATTACCTTATCCTCCGCAACGGCTACAAGGCCTTAATCCTGCCTCCTGTGCCTGTTCTATTGTCATCGAAGTCACAGTTCTTTTCAGACCAGAGCACCCTCTTTCATAGTGATATCGATCTCCCTCGTTTGTGATGTATAAAGTGGAGGGTGGACTTCCATCTGCACATTTTGAACAGGGATAATACTTGCCGCCTTGCTGATTTCGTAAATTTTCAATTCCAGAGGATGCGATTTCCTGTACAGAGAGCTGCAGATGAGTACACTCCATGCTCATGTGATATACGGTTCCTTTTTCGGTGACATAAACCATCTGTGTCACCTCTCCTGCCTCTCCAGAGCCGGACACACGGTATCCATTCCAAACATGTGCATAGTAGCGATTCGCCATCCGAAAAGGCCGAAAACCTATCAAGCTGCTAAGGGGAGAAACCGAATATGTGACAACAATATCAATCTCATCATTTGCGCCAAATATTTCGCTCTCCCACAGCTGTATGCTAGCCGCCCCATTGGTGAGCGGAGAGCTATCCAGATAATCTGCCCCTGCCGCATTTACTACCTGTCCTTTCACATAAGTGGCAGAAACCACTGCTCCCGCCAGTTCTCTCCACCAGCCATCACTGTTTTCTGGCAATTCCCCACTGTCCAGCGCATAGCCATATATGGCCATCTTGCTTCCAATCTGCCACAATGCCAGCTGCAAATTTCCGTGCAGGCGAATCATTTCGATGGCACATCCCAGATTTAGAAAGAAAAAAAGGAATAATGGAAGTACAATGGAAGCCTCCACGGTCATGCCGGCCCTTATCCTTCCAGATAAAAAGGCGAATAGTGATGTCCTCTCCAGGAAACGGAATAGAAAGGATGCGCAATGTGTGCCAACATCCTGGGAAGTATCCAGATCCCGGGCAGAATCCAGAAAAAGAGGTTGATGTGTCGGAGAAGGTTTTCCTTTTTGCACTAAATTTTTCAATTGTTTAAGGCCGTTCCATAAAGAGGACATCACTATTCGCCTTTCTTTACTGTCGATAGCTTTTTTGTCTTGTTATCTCATATTGAAATCCATAGCTGCTGGCAATGCGGATATGTGCCTCCACCGCTCTAAAGCACCCATCCAGCCGGAACGCCGCGTTTCCCGGCGTCCTCCTGATATCCGCCTCCACCATGTCCATGGCGCGGAGGGTAATGGTTTCCACATCAGAAAGCATCATAAAAATCCGTAAATAATCTTCATAGGCAAGGCCTTCTCCACCTGTATTCTCATCCTGCAAGCTGCCATTCAACGCAGTGGCAAGACTGTAATGCCAGCTTCTGTCATCCTTTATCAAGGGTACCTTGCCTCCAGCCAAAAGAGACTTGACATCGTACACACTTTCCGCGTAAGCCCATGCCAAAAGAATTGCGCCCTCCAGCAGCGGTGTCAGTGCAGGCAATGTAATGACTGTACAGGCCGCTGCAGCCACCAATTTAATCTCGTTGCGTTTCGCCTCATTGGACATTAAATACATTACATTTGCCGCTTCCCTGAGGACACACAGTCGGTTGACAACACTTTTCAAATTCTCCACATCACTGTCCTTGCCCGCTATGAGATACTCAATCTGATAGCGCAATGCATCCTCCTCACTTTCCTTTCCAAACCGTCCCATGTACCGCAGCAAATATTCCTGAAAGAGAAATTTCTCTGTCAAGCCTTCCGCCTGGGTTTGCTCTTCTTTTGCCATATTGCCATGGTTTGTCTGCCCTTGTTGCATCCTGTTCTGTGCCAGAGTCTCGGTATGGATCCGATTGGTAGACACATTTCCTTCCTCCACCACCAATGACAATAGTCCCATTCTCTTTTTTGCTTCCAGCTCATCTGTAGGATTCTGGACCTCTGCTCTCTCCCATTGGTCCTCCTCTATCTCTACTTCCACCCCGTCATATGTATCTACCCACTCCTTGATTTCGCCATCCAACTCCTTTTTTCGTTCTTCCTCTTTTCCTTCTTCAAGGCCATTTATCTCCACCTTCTGCACCCAGCTCTGAAGCTCCTGTAAAAGTCCCAGGCCCACATCCGCTTTCACGGCATCTACTGCATCGCTGCGAAACAACGCCCCATCATAGTCTGTCAAAATAGATAATTTCGTCAGCTCCACCTGTTCCACTGCAAGTCCAAGGAAATCCCTGTACAGATACTCTGAGAGGAAAAGGTCATCATAGCTTAAATTTTTAGACAGATACTGCTGTAGATGGGCCGCAGTGTTGGCTTTGCCGCAGACAGCAGTCCCATAAGAAGAATCAATGGCAAACAGGTTGTATTGCTTCATCAATTCCCGATGATATTCTGCCATTATGCTTTGCAAGCCAATATCTGTCACACACTCTGCCTCCAGCCTTGCCCCATTTCTGCGCACCCCATCTATCAAAGTGAGAAGCAGAGACAATATTACAGCAAGGCATAGGGCCAATGTTACTGTCAAATAGGCGCCACAATTTTTCTTTCTCATATTACACAGTGCCTGTCTGCGAGGTGATTTTTTGAAAAAGATTGCTCACAATCTGTGTTATCTGGTTTTTAAAAATAATCACTAGCCCAACCAGTACCACAATTATTAGAATAATCTCCACTGTTCCCATTCCATCTTCTTCCCGTATAAATTCCCTCATTCCCTTTGCCTGATTCATTTTTTCCTCTCTTTCTGCCGCAACCTACGGCTTACATCAATCCATTACATATTTGAAAAGGCCGGAATCATGATAATGACCATTACCACTGCCAGCATCAGCACCATGGGCACCAGAAGCTTTGTTCCTGCCTCCTCCCCCATTTTTTTGCTCTCCTGCAGACGTTCCTGTGCAGATTTCTCCGCCTCTTCACGCAGCCTTTCTAACAGCGTATTATTTCCGCGCTTTAGATTCTGAGAAAGCAAGGCAGTCAGACGAATATACTCTTGCAGGCCCGTTCTCTTTCCCAGATGCTCGTAGGCCAGGCCCTCGGAAATGCCGGATCGCAGCTCCCTACATGTATATAGCATCTCCTCATAGGCCGGCAGTGCTCTTCCTCCTAGCCTACGTTTCTCCTCATAGTCCCTGGCAATTTTCTGAAAAGCGCCCCGAATGGTCATGCCTGCTCCCACAAACAAAACCAACTTATGTACAATCTCAGGATATTCCCGCCGTAATATTTTCTTTCGTTTCTCCAGTTGTTCGTGAAGATCCCGATCCAAAAACAGGAAAACTGCAGCTGCTGACACCACAGCAATGCCCCACAAAAGCAGACTATTGTCCTCTACCACCTGCCTCCAGGAAATGGTCTCTCCCCGCCAATTTGATGGGAGCTTCCATTGGTCCTCCTGCAAACTCCCTTCCTGAGATTCCTGTAGCATTTCCTCCAGCTCCATATACAGCAGTTCTTCCTGGGTAGGTGTGGGGGGACGCAGTATCACCGATACTTCTCCCTCTCTTTCCTGTGTGCCATAAGTCATGTAATGGCGAATTAAATGTAAAAAAGCAGAAAGGAAAAGCACAGTCCAGACGAAAACGGCTAAGTCAAGAAATATTTGTGAAATAACAAGAAAGATGTTATAATAAAAGCCAAGCTTTAAGGCTTATTTAAAAATATTCCCGACAGTGGAGAAAGGCAGGGAAACAAATATGCACATCAGCTACAAACCGCTCTGGCATACACTGGTGGAGCGTGACATGAGGAAAGAGGATTTAAGGCTTGCCGCCGGTCTGACTACAAACATGATTGCCAACATGAGTAAAGAAGGGAAAAATATCAGCATGGATACATTAGTCCGCATTTGTGAAACGCTGGACTGTGGCATTCTGGATGTGATTGAATTAGCCAGTGACGAGCCTTTGGTCACAGAAAAGAGAAAACAACAGAAAGAATAATTAAGAAGCGGGAATAAGCAGATAC
>CANRZC010000156.1 GCA_947644185.1 uncultured Acetatifactor sp. | reverse complement strand
TGGTGCATGTATGTCATTTTCGTAGCTGGAGATAGCGCTTATGGACAGATTCAGGTAGGCGGCTAGCTGTTTCTGCCCCAGGCCTTTTTCTACGCGCAGGAATGTCAGAGTCGCACCAAGAGTTCTCATAAAATACCGCCTCCTTTCCTTCTGCTTTTTGGTAGGCTTTTGTAGAATTTATGTATCATAAATAGTATATTAATCTATTTTAGGAATTATAAAATATTATTTCATGAATACAATAATTTTATAACTAGATTCTACGATTTCTAAAATCTCTCCCTTTGTAAGGCAAAAAATAGATTGTAACACCCAGGAAAATTTTGTATAATGGACAGAAATACTAAAAATGTCTGCAGTATGTAGGACGGAAAGAAGTAAGAGGGTACATGGTATGGGTTTAGAAATGATTGAGGCAGGATGGCTGTCTATTTTGCCGCCATTGATTGCAATTACACTGGCACTGATCAGTAAGGAGGTGTATTCCTCCCTGTTCCTTGGGATCTTTTCTGGAATGTGTGTGTACTGCTACTGCAGTGGAGGCAATATTTTGCAGGCAGTTACATATGTGTTCGACATGATGGCAGGGAAGATAGGGGAAAATGGATACATGATTATTTTCCTGGTGCTTTTGGGCTCTCTGGTGGTGATTGTGACCAGATCTGGCGGTTCGGATGCCTACGGGCAGTGGGCAGGCAAGCGGATTAAAAGCAAAGCCAGCGCAAAGTTAGCCACTGCTGTGCTGGGACTGTTGATCTTTGTGGATGATGGGTTCAACTGTCTTACAGTGGGAACAGTTATGCGGCCTATTACAGACAAATGCAAGATTTCCAGAGAAAAATTGGCCTATCTGCTGGATGCCACAGCGGCGCCAGTGTGCATTATTGCGCCTATTTCCAGTTGGGCGGTGGCAGTGGCTTCCGAGGTGGAGGAAGCGGGTGGCTTGAATGCCTTTGTGCGGACCATTCCCTATAATCTATACGCTATTTTGACAATTGTGATGGTGTTTTTCCTGAGCATTACAGAGCTTGACTTTGGCCCCATGAAAAAGGCGGAGAGCCAGAGAGAAAAAGAGCAGCCTCACAGAGCAGAGGAAGCAACTGTAAAGAAAAAGGGAAGGGTATTTGATTTGGCACTGCCGGTGGTGACGCTGATTGTGTGTGCGATTCTGGGAATGGCCTATGTGGGAGGTTTCTTTGAGGGCGTGACCTTTACGGAGGCCATTGGCGAGAACCCTACGGCGGGTCTTACCCTTGGCACCTTTGCAGCACTGGTTGTGGCATTGCTTTTGTACTTGCCTCGGCGGATTATGAGCCTGCGGGAGTTTATGACAGGGGTGATTGATGGCATCAAGACCATGATCCCGGCACTGACGATTCTGATACTGGCATGGGCTTTGGGAGGTGTATGCCGGGAGATGATAGGGACAGGTATCTTTGTCAGCAATTTCGTGAATGCTGTGAATCTGCCCTTTGGCTTTCTGCCGGCTATTGTGTTCGCAGTGGCGGCCTTCCTGTCCTTTTCCATGGGGACAGCCTGGGGGACCTTTGGCATTTTGCTGCCAATTGTGTCCATGATGTGTATCGGGGACGAAGGAGCTGCCATTTTGATTCCCGCTTTGGGTGCTACCTTGGCGGGCTCTGTGTACGGCGATCACTGTTCGCCTATTTCTGACACTACTATCCTGGCCTCTACCGGGGCTCAGTGTGAGCATCTGCGCCATGTGGAGACGCAATTGCCTTATGCCACTTTGGTGGCTGTGGTGTGCTTTCTGGGCTATCTGGTGGCAGGATTTACCAGGAATCCCTGGATTACAGTGGGGGCATCGATTTTGCTGCTTCTGGGGACATTTGGAGGAATTATTTTTTGGGGGAAGAGGAGAGAGCGGCAACAGCAGCCCCGTAAGCAGCCTCTTCCTGATGGGGTACAAGAGTGAGGGGAATTCCAAATCGGTCCTGGAGAATAGCCTGCAGGGCTGGGTTTTTCCGAATGGCATTGCCGGAAGCTATGAGCTTTGTCCGGGGTATATTCGTTTTGCACTCCAGGATATGATATAAGTCATATAATTCTTCTGTCATGCCATTTAAGACACCGCGTATCAGGGCTGCAGGATGGAAATTGTCCAGACGAATACCCTGGATAGAGCCAGTTTCATGGGGATCCACTCTGGTGCCGGAGAAGGTAGTCTTCACCTGCCAGCTTTCGGCTTTATCATTCTGCTGCTCCAGCAATTGCTTCATGATGTGGTACTGGGATATATTTGCACCTCCTGCAGCTATGGCATATTCCCGAAAAAATTCCTCCAGGGTGGCAAAGGCACTGCCGCCGCAGAGGGCAGCGCCTACCAGCAGATAGCTGTCTTTGGTAAAGGGTCTGGCTTCGATGCCCATTTCTTCGAAACAGGTATCTGACAGCACAGAAATCTGGGAACCAGTTCCAATATTTACCAAAATGGCTTCGGCATCCTTTCCCACAGAGCCAAGGAAGCTGGCTTGGTTGTCACCCAGGGATACATAGACGGGAATTCCCCGGAAGACACCCAGGGGCTCCAGCTCTTTGGTGACAGCAGGGAGGATAGCGGAAATCCTGTTTTCTGATGCGATATTACGTTCGAAATCATTTGTCTTACAGTTATAAAGTCCCAGGCTGGCAGCCTGACTGATATGGAGCAGGGGAGCATGTCGACCAGTCAAAGCCAGCCCAAGATAATCGGCAATGGTACAGCAATACAGGGCTTGTGGAGGAACCAAGCCCTTTTTTAGATTATAGAGATGGGTTGCTATGCCATAGCCGGGAGACAGCTTCATGCCGTAGGATTCCCTGAGAATCTGGCAGACGCTTTTTCCATTGTCATAGTCAGGTAGGCCGCCCCGTGTATCCTGCCATGTGTAGAGCGGGCTTACTGCAGAGCCATTTTTGTCTACATAGACAATGCCGTGCATCTGACCGGTAAGGCCTATGGAAAGGATATCGTGGTGGGCGGAGAGCAGTCCATCTAAAGTGGGATATATTTTTTTCAGGATAGCAGCCGGAGCCTGAAGCCGTTCCCAGGAGTGGGCTGTGGGAAGGAAGGCGCCATTGGGGAGTGTGAAGGACTGGAGGATCCTGTGATCCAACAGGTCCACTAAAACGATACTGATGGTGGTGGTTCCGATGTCAATTCCAATGGTCTTCATAGCCAGGCTCCTTTGTCATGGATAGATTTTGGATGGTATGGTTATTTTACAATGAAAACAGGGAAATGAAAAGCCTTTTCTATTTGCTATTGAAAGAGAAAGCATTCATGGTGTATAGTAAAGGATGGTACTGGTGGTGGAAGACCACAGGAAAAAGGAGGGCAAAATGGGAGTGTTATCAAATTTAGAGCCACAAAATGTATTTCACTTTTTTGAGGAAATTACGAGAATTCCCCACGGATCCGGGAATGTGGGACAGATCAGCGATTATCTGGCAGATTTTGCAAAAAAGAGAGGGCTTTTCTGCATTCAGGATCAATGGAAAAATATTATTATCAGAAAGGAAGCTACCTGTGGCTATGAAGAGGAACCTGTAGTAATTCTGCAGGGCCATATGGACATGGTGGCTGTGAAAAAGCCGGATTGTGATATAGATATGGCAAAGGAAGGACTGCCAGTGGCGGTTCGGGGAGATGAAATCTATGCGGAGGGAACCAGTCTGGGTGGCGATGACGGCATAGCGGTGGCTTATGGGCTGGCGCTGCTGGATTCTGATACCATAGCGCACCCCAGACTGGAGGTCATTGTCACAGTGGATGAAGAAGTGGGAATGGACGGCGCCAGGGGCATTGATCTTTCCATGCTGACTGGCAATCGCATGGTGAACCTGGACTCCGAGGAGGAAGGAATCTTTCTGACCAGCTGTGCAGGTGGTGCCAGGGTAAAAGGAAAGCTCCCTCTTGCCACCCTGGAACGGGAGGGCGAGGCTGTGGAAGTTGCCATTGGGGGCTTGCAGGGAGGCCATTCCGGTGGAGAGATCCACAAGGAAAGGGGCAATTCCAACTGTCTCATGGGCAGACTTTTATACCGCTTGACAAAGGAATTGAGTCTGGGCCTTCTGGAACTAAAGGGAGGACTGGCTGACAATGCCATTCCCCGGGAGACCAAGGCTACACTGGTGATAGAGGAACAGAAGAAAGAGGCGTTCCGAAATGTGGTGAAGATGGTGGAAGCGGAAATACAGGCAGAGCTTTCCTCAAAGGATCCGGGGGTGTATATCACTGTGGGAGAGTGTAAGGCTGGAAAGTATCTGTGCACTGCCACAGAGGATACGAAAAAGGCGGCAGCCTGGCTGATTTCTTTGCCAAACGGGGTGCAGGCTATGAGCGCGGATGTGCAGGGCCTGGTGGAGACTTCATTAAATCTGGGAATTCTGAAATATGAGGACGGGTGTCTTCTGGCAGACTTTTCCGTGCGCAGCAGCGTGGAGAGCGCAAAACATGCCTTGATTGACAAGTTGGGTGGGCTCATAGGTCTTGTGGGAGGCAGCTATACAGTAAGTGGGGACTATCCGGGATGGAAATATCGCAAGGACTCTCCGCTGCGGGATAAGATGGTGGCACTTTACGAGAGGATGTATGGCAAGAAGCCGAAAGTGGAGGCAATCCATGCAGGGCTGGAGTGTGGCATCCTGGGGAGTAAGATCAAAGATTTGGACTGTGTGTCCATGGGACCTGATATGAAGGCCATCCATACCACGGAAGAGACGCTGAGCATTTCCTCTACAAGAAGAGTCTGGGAATTCCTGGTTCGATTGCTGGAAGAGAAAGAAAAATAATGGAAGAGACAAGTGTAGGATGATAGAGGCTGCCGCCATTGCGGTGGCCTTTTTTTGATGCACAGGCCCGCATGTGGAAATTTTGGAAAAATACCTGCAAAAAAATTGAAAGACGAGGCATTAATACTTTACAAAAAATGACTAACATGATATGATATTTGTAGTCAAAAAGGAATACAAGACGATAATCTTAAAAAAGGGGGAAACCAAATGAAAAGAAAGAGAAACGTGAAACGTCTCATAGCAGCCATCCTGTCAATGACCCTGTTCGTGACGGACAGTGCCTTCCTTCAGGCCGCGCAACCCAGCCAGGCAAGTGTATATGGGGTGGAGAAGGCTGCAGATACGGAGAACAGCCAGCCTGAGGCTGATATGGGCCACCAGCAGAAGCCAGAGGGCGAATCCAGCGATCAGAATACATCTGGGTCCAATACGGACACTCCGCAGAAGCCAGACAGCGAATTCGGTGATGAGAGCCAGTCTGGGTCCAACGCGGACGACCAGCAGAAGCCAGACGACGAATCCGGAGATCAGAGCCAGTCTGGAGACAGCACCGATGACCAGCAGAAACCAGGCGACGAATCCAGCGGCCAGGATCCGGCTGGAGAGAACACCAATGACCCAAATCAGTCCAACAACGGATCCGACAGCGAGTCTGGCAGCGCCCCGTCCGAGACCGAAGGAGATCCCGCAGAGGGCACACAGGAGCCGGAAGAAACCAAAGCTCCAGACAGTGAAGATCCGGACAGCGAATCCCCGGAGGAAGAGGAAGCCCCGGAAGAGACTCCCCTTCCTGCCAGAGCGCCAGAACGCTTCTACGAAGAAGCAGCCCCCGAAAACTACGGCACATTGACCGCCTATGACCTCTACAGCCGCACCTACCACGTAGAGGGAAATCAATATATAACAGTCATTGGCAACGACGGCGCCACTTACATAGACGAAGAAGGCAACCTATGCCCTGTGGACAACCGCCTCACAGAAATCTCTGCTTCCCCCTTCAGCACCCTGGGCGGAGCCATGCCCTCCTATGTGAATGGGGCAAATGACTATACGGTCATCTTCCCAGAGAGCCTGTCTGTGAAAGGAGAGCAGGCGGCCGAGGAAAACAGCATGGACAGCGGCATCACCCTGCTCCAGGGAGACCATGCCCTTACCCTCTACCCCGCAGAGGGGACCTTTGCCTGTGGCCTGGCAAAAGACAACGCCATCCGCTACAGCAACGTATTTCCAGGCATCGACTACCAGTACACAGTCCTAGGCAACAGCGTCAAAGAAGACGGATACCGTGAGGTTTTGGGTTCCGCTGAGGGAATGAAAGAGGACAAA
>CANRZC010000155.1 GCA_947644185.1 uncultured Acetatifactor sp. | reverse complement strand
GGCGTGATTTGTGGCAGGACTGTCTCTCCCTGCTTATTATGGCCCCTACGCCACAGAGGCAAGGTTAAAACCCTATGTGGAGGAGTCACTGTATGTGGCAGGGTATTATGATGAGCTGTCTGAGCGCCAGACCCCTTCTATGGAGGAGATTCAGACCTATTATGATGAGAATAAGGATAGCTATGACTCTGTGGATTACTATGTGATGACCATAGATGCCAAGCTTCCCACAGAGCCTACAGAGCTGGCGGATCCTATGGAGGAGACAGAGGGAGAAGGGGATGACACGGCAGCAGATGGCACACAGCAGGAAGAGCAGGCCTATCAGCCTTCTGAGGCGGAGATAGAGGCTGCCATGGCAGAGGCGAAGGAGCAGGCTGACAGGGCTGTAAAGACAGTGAAGGCAGACGGAGAACTGCGGGAGAATGTGCGCAAAAGCGCAGCCACATATCTGCTGCAGGATTGGCTCTTTGATGAAGCCAGGAAAACCGGTGATTCTACAGTAATCGAGGATTCCAGCAGCCATCGCTACTATGTGGTAGAGTTTGAGAACCGCTATCTGGACGAGAAACTTTCCGCGGATGTGCGGGTGGTACTCACCGATGCAGAAAATGGACAGGGGATTCTGGACGAGTGGAAGGCAGGTGCTGCCACAGAGGAGAGCTTTGCGGAAATTTGTGACAAGTACAATGACCCTGCTCAGACAACCATAGAGGGAGGTCTTTTGGAGGCGGTAACATCCTCTTCCATACCAGCGGATCTGAATAGCTGGCTTCATGAGGAGGGTCGCACAGCAGGTGACACCACTGTCATTTCTTCCGAAGGGGAAGAGAATACCTATGTGGTATATTACAAGGGAACCAACGAGGCAGAGTGGATTTTGAGCATTCGCCAGACTTTGATCAGCCAGAGGATGTCTGAGTACATTGAGGAGCTTACCGCTGAGGGCAAGGTAGAGGACCCCAAGGGGAATCTAAATTACTTGAAGGTCCAGGCGGCAGAGGAATCCGCAGCCCAGGAAGCTTCTCAGGAGTCAGGGGAGGGAGAAGAGTCTTCCCAGGAGCCGGATGCTTCAGCGGAAGGAGAAGAGTCCTCCCAGGAGCCAGATGCCTCAGAGGAAGAATCCTCCGAGAGTTCTGAGGACGCACAGACGGATTAAGAATGGACTGACTGGTAGGGATTGGAAGGCGGTGGGGTTTCTCACCGCCTTTTAAAGTCTCTTTTTGCAAAAAACTGGGGAGGCAGCATGAGAGAAAAGGCATTGGTACTGGATATTGACGGTACTCTTACAAACTCCAAAAAAGAAATTACCTCTGCCACAAGGGCTGCCATTCTGGGGGCCCTGGAGCGAGGACATAAATGTGTGCTGGCCTCTGGCAGACCAGCATTTGGCATGTACCCCTATGCAAAAGAGCTGGCGCTGGAGCAGTATGGCGGATACCTGATTTCCTACAATGGGGCCTGCATGATAGACTGTGGAACTGGAGAGATTCTCTATGGGAAGCCTTTGCCGGTATCCTGGATACCTGCCCTCTATGACTTTGCAGCACAGCACCACTGCGGTCTGGCTACCCATTTGGACAATACTGTTATCTCCGCCTTTGCGCCGGACCCCTATGTGAGCTGGGAAGCCCATATCAATGGAATGCCGGTGAGACAGGTGGAAAATTTCCCGGAATTTGTAAATTTTGATGTGTATAAATGCTTTATGACTGCAAAGGACCAAAGGGCTGCTAAATTGGAGAAGGAATTACAGGGGCTGTACGGGGACGCTCTGTCCGTCTACCGCTCAGAGCCCTACTTTATTGAGATTGTGCCCAAAGGAATAGACAAGGGAAATTCTCTGGGAAAACTGATGGAACAGATAGGCATTGCCAGGGAGGATGTGATCTGCTGCGGGGATGGTTTTAATGATATTTCCATGATACGCTATGCCGGCATGGGGGTAGCCATGGGAAATGCCCAGCAGGCAGTGAAGGATGCGGCAGATTTCATTACCGCCTCCAATGATGAGGACGGTTTGGTGCCGGTGATTCGGCGTTTCTTAGGAACTGTGGAACAGGGCAAAAAGGAGGTTTGAAAAGTCTGTGGAACGAAATTGCAGGATAGTGGTGCCAGAAAAAGGGCAGTATATTATAAAGACTCTACAGCAGGCAGGGTTTGAAGCCTATGTGGTAGGCGGCTGTGTGCGGGATTCCATTCTGGGTAGAGTCCCCCAGGATTGGGACATTACAACCCAAGCTCCTCCGGATCAGGTGAAGAGCCTATTCCAAAGAACCATTGACACGGGACTGCAGCACGGTACCGTCACTGTGATGCTCCAGGGGGAGGGCTTTGAGGTGACAACCTATCGGATCGACGGAACCTATGAGGACAGCAGGCATCCGAAGCAGGTGACCTTCACCTCGGAGCTCAGGGAAGACCTGCGGCGTAGAGATCTGACCATCAATGCCATGGCTTATAACGACACAGTAGGGCTGGTGGATCCCTTTGGCGGCATGGCGGATCTGGAGGCCGGGGTGGTGCGCTGTGTGGGGGATCCAGAGGAACGCTTTGAAGAGGATGCCCTGCGGATCCTGCGGGCCATTCGCTTTTCTGCTCAATTGGGATATACCATAGAAAAGGGAACCGCAGCAGCCATTGTGGCGCTTGCACCTACCTTGAGCAGAATTAGTGCAGAGCGCATCCAGTCAGAGCTGACAAAGCTGATGCTATCGCCTCACCCGGAGTATCTGCGGATAGCCTATGACACTGGTGTCACAAAAGTGTTCTTTCCAGAGTTCGATAAAGCCATGGAAACACCTCAGAATCATCCCCATCACTGCTACAGTGTAGGAGAGCATATCCTGCACTCCTTAAGCCAGGTGGAGGCGGATAAGGTCTTGCGTCTGGCCATGTTGCTCCACGATATCGGAAAGACCGCTGTCCATACCATAGATGAAGAAGGGCGAAGCCATTTCCATGGCCATGCTGCAGTCAGCGCAGAAATGGGGAAGAAGTTCCTGCGGCGCCTAAAGTTTGACAATGATACCATCTATATGGTATGTAAATTAATACAATACCACGATTATGGCAATAGCATAGACATGGATATCCGCCTGGCCAGAAGAGCCATACATCGCATTGGGGAGGATGCTTTTCCAGCTCTCTTTGCAGTGAAGAAGGCCGACATCATGGCCCAAAGCCAGTATCAGCGCCAGGAAAAGCTCATGAGACTCAAAAAATGGCAGAGCCTATACGAAGAAATTCAGGCCAGCCACCAGTGTGTGTCTCTAAAAACATTGGCTATCTCAGGCAGCGATCTAATAGCATTGGGCTGGAAACCTGGCAAAGAGCTGGGAGAAGCTTTAAATACGCTGCTGGACCTGGTACTGGAGGATCCCACCCATAATACCAAAGAGTGGTTGTCAGCCCAGGCAAAAAATATGATGCAGAAAACAGAAGGATGCTTCTAGTTTTAGAATTCCTCTCATATGATAGGTTATGAACCAAACTGACGACAGGATGGCGACGTAAGAAACCAATCAGGAGGGGACGGTAGTGAACGACAGGGCAGTTGAGTTGCTGGAAAAGTATGAAATCGAGGTGCTCCGCACCAGAAAGGGCCGGGGCGCTATTGTGTGCGACACCGATAAGGGCTGCCTGATTTTCCGAGAATACTCGGGAAGCCAGGACAGAATCGGACTTCAGGATAGGTTGCTGAGACAGATAGCGAATGCGGGACTGGTACAGGTGGAGGCCATCATACCTGATAGGGAGGGCTCGCTGCTGGTCAAGGACATGGATGGGACTGGATATGTGCTGAAGACATGGCAGGAGGGCCGAGAGTGCAGCGTTCATGACAGGGGAGAATGTGTGGAAGCGGTGCGGCTTCTGGCAAGGCTTCATGGGAGTATGGAGCTTCCAGCAGATATGCCAAATCTTCCAGTGGCTTTTTCTCCAGAAAAGGAGTATGATAAACACAATAAAGAGCTAAAGCGGGTGCGCAAGTACCTGCAGCAAAAGGGCCAAAAGAGTTGGTTTGAGACCAGCCTGCGGAAGGCATTTGATCCTTTTTTAGAGCAGGCCTTTGCTGTGACGCAGGAGTGGAGGGAATACTGCCAGTCATTTCAGGAGAAAGCAGGCGGGCAGCAGTCTGCCGGGAAAGAGGACAGGGTAGCCTTTTGTCACGGAGATTATCAGTATCACAATATCCTGCAGGGAATGAATGGATGGTTTGTGGTGAATTTTGAAAAATGCATGTGTGATGATCCCATTCGGGATTTGTATCTATTGCTGCGCAAGCTCTTGGAAAAAAGCAACTGGTCTGTAGCCCTGGGGGAGGAGCTGCTGTCCGCATACGAAAAGGAGCGCCCCATCTCGGCAAAGAGCTGGATTGACTTGTACTATAGACTGGCCTACCCAGAGAAATTTTGGAAGATCGTCAATTTCTATTACAATTCCGGGAAGGCATGGATCCCGGGCAAGAATCAGGAGAAGCTGGAGCGGGTCATAGAGCAGGAAAAAGAAAAGCAACATTTCCTGAATGAAATATTCCGCCATGTGGATAGACTGCGGCAGTAGTGGAAAAAACGGCGAAAGAAAAGAGTGACATGAAGAGACAGAACGAAAGGGAACACAGAGGGAAGATGCAAAAGGGAAAAATATGGACAGAGTGCAGGCGGAAAGCCCTGGGGACGATCATTATGACAGCCCTGTCGCTTTCTGCCTGTGCAGTGCCTTTTATGGGAAAAGAGACAGGGGAAGAGCCTTCTGCTTCCTCAGAGCGGGTGGACACGGGGTTTGTGGTTCCAGGACCAGAGAGCTACGACTCAGCAGACACAGCTATTGTGGTGGACAGAGATGGGGAGGAGAACACGGTGACCTTTCGGAACCTGGAGCTTGGCAAGAACTACACCCTTTCCATGGATGGCACCACCAGGCTCTATGACAAATATGGGGATGCCATTTCCATCAGCCAGATAGAAAAGGGTGATATTGTGGATATCACCTTTCTAAAGTCAAAAAAGCACCTAACCACTATGCAGCTATCAACCAAAAGCTGGACATATGCACATGCAGAACGCTACGAGATAAACCTGGTGCGCGGAGAAGTGAATATTGCCCAGGAGACCTACAAGCTTACCGACAATACCCAGTACCTGTCGGAGGGGGCAAACATTGAGCTGATGGATTTAAACCCGGCAGATGTGCTATGCTTTCAAGGGCTCGGGAACCAGATTTTAAGCGTGAAGGTGGAAAAGGGACACGGCTATCTGCGCCTGGCAAATGATGAAAAATTTGTAGGAGGCTGGATAGAGGTGGGTCAGTCCGTGATCCAGCGGATCACAGAGGACATGCTGCTATTGGTGCCGGAGGGGAGCTACCAGGTCAACATTTCCCACAAAGGCGGCGGTGGCATCAAGAGTGCGCAGATAATGCGCAACCAGGAGACAGTACTGGACATAGGGGACTTGGAGGTGCCGGAGCCTCAGACAGGCACAGTTCTTTTTTCCATAAGCCCTTCTGACGCAGAACTGTATGTGGATGGCGCAGCAGTGGACGCCTCTGTGCCCCTGACGCTGGAGTACGGCTTACATCAGATCATTGCCCGGGCGAACGGCTATCACTCCATCACCCAATACATCCGTGTGGCCCAGGAGACGGTAGCCTTTGACCTGCCATTGGAGCCCTTGGAGGACGGAGAGATAGAAGACAGCTCTTCAGACAGCGAAAGCAGCACAGGGTCTCCCACAGATGTGACCACAGATTACTATAAAGTGTATGTGGATGCCCCAGAGGGTGCGGAAGTGTATCTGGATGGCAACTATGTAGGGATTGCCCCCTGCAGCTTTAAGAAGGTGGAGGGCTCTCACATCATTATCCTGCGGATGACAGGCTTTGAGACCAGAAGCTATACTGTCCAGATTGACAATGCGGAGAAGGATATGTCATTCTCCTTTGCGGATCTGACAAAATATGCCACAGAATCGGAAAGCTCCTCCAAAAGTGAAAGCTCTTCCGAGAGCTCCGAGGCTTCTCAGGGCTCAAAAGGTCACACCTTCTCCACGGCCAATGAAAGGTAGATGCTTAACTAATCAGAATATTTGTGGAAAATGCCTTGACAAACCCGAGAAAACCAGATATATATATGTATAGACGTTTC
>CANRZC010000154.1 GCA_947644185.1 uncultured Acetatifactor sp. | reverse complement strand
GGGTCAACATTATATCATAGTTTCTGGGAAAAGAAAAGACCACAGTGACAGACCTGCACGATAGCTTTCTCTAATGTGCATGTATTCCTGTTGCTTTTTGGGCATAGATACAGTATTATGGACTCAAATCTATAAATCCAATTTTGCAAAGGTCCACAAGGAGGAATGCATATGAAAGGTGATTCTTTTCGCAACAGACGAAATGGTTTTGAAACCATGGACGGAGAGCAAAGCGGGGGCTCTAAGAGAAAAAATCCCACGGGAAAAATAGTTGGCATTGTGGCCGTTATCCTTATCTTTGCAGTCCTGGCCCTGAACTCCACCTACGAAATCAAGGAGCAGGAACAGGCTGTGCTCATCACTTTAGGGCAGGCCCAGGCAGTGTCCGAACCAGGACTCCATTTCAAGATTCCCTTTATCCAGCAGGTGCGGAAGGTCAACACCACCATACAGGGCTTCGCCATCGGTTACAATTCGGAAAGCAATGAGGTGGATGAAGACGAGTCCCTGATGATCACATCTGATTTCAATTTTATCGATGTGGACTTCTATGTGGAGTATCGCTACAGCGATCCTGTGAAGGCCCTGTATGCCTCCAGAGATCCTCTGGCAATCTTGCGCAACATCAGCCAGAGCTGCATCCGCACTGTCATCGGCAGTTATCCTGTGGATGATGTTCTGACCACAGGAAAGAATGAGATTCAGGCTTCCATCAAAGAAATGATTCTGGGGCGTCTGGAGGAGCAGGACATTGGCATCCAGCTGGTCAATATCACCATACAGGACTCTGAGCCCCCTACCATAGAGGTTATGGAAGCCTTCAAGGCAGTGGAGACAGCAAAGCAGGGAAAAGAAACTGCCCTGAACAATGCCAACAAATACCGCAATGAGCAGCTTCCCTCCGCACAGGCAAAAGCAGATGGTATCATCAAGGATGCAGAGGCTCAGAAAACCGAGCGCATCAATGAGGCTACCGCCCAGGTGGCCCGCTTTAACTCCATGTATCAGGAGTACATCAAGAATCCCACCGTTACCAGACAGCGTATGTTCTATGAGGCTATGGAGGATGTACTCCCAGATTTAAAGGTCATCATCGAAAGTCCCAGCGGGAATATGCAGACTATCTACCCCCTGGAATCCTTCACAGGAACCCAAGAGACAGAAGATAGCACGAATCCAGAAGAGACCCCCCAGGGACCTGCACAAAACCGTGCTTCTGTGCCCCCAAATGACACAGATGAAATCCCTGTAGATTAATTGGCTAGACTTCCAGGCCTATCCCAGTTATGCATCGCAGCAGAAAATGCTGTCGGAAAAATGTTAAGTGAACGCCCGCCAACCCGGGCAGGAGGTAGATATGAAAATCGCAAAAAGAGTTCTTCTCATAGCCGTATTATTCGTACTCCTGATAGCCGGTGCATCCAGCATCGTCATCACAAGAGAAAATGAGTACAGCCTGATCCGCCAGTTCGGAAAAATCGACCATGTGGTTTCTGAGGCTGGCATCAGCTTTAAAATCCCTTTTATTCAGAGTGTAGACACCCTGCCCCGTCAGACATTGCTGTATGATCTTCCCTCTTCCGATGTCATCACCAGCGACAAGAAGACCATGATCTGTGACAGCTACATCCTCTGGCGGATCTCGGATCCTCTGAAGTTTGCCCAGACCCTGAATTCCTCCATCACCAATGCGGAAGGGCGGCTGGACGCCATTGTGTATAACTCTACGAAGAATGTCATCAGCAGCACCTCCCAGGACGATGTGATTTCTGGGCGGGACGGTGAGCTGTCAGCGGCTATCATGGCCAACATTGGCAGTTCTCTTGAACAGTACGGCATTGAACTTCTGTCCTTTGAGACCAAAAAGCTAGATCTGCCCAGCGATAACAAGGCAGCTGTCTATGAGCGCATGATCTCTGAGCGGGACAACATTGCAGCCACCTACACTGCAGAGGGCAGCTCTGAGGCTCAGATCATCCGCAACACCACGGACAAGGAAGTGACTGTACTTTTGTCCGAGGCGGAGAAGAATGCCGAGATTATGATTGCTGAGGGCGAGGCGGAATACATGAGAATCCTCTCCGAGGCATACAATGACCCGTCCAAACAGGATTTCTACTCCTTTGTCAGAAGCCTGGATGCCGTGAAAGCTTCCATGCAGGGCAACAATAAGACCGTCATACTGTCTCCCGACTCACCCATTGCCCAGATTTTCTATGGGAGATAAAAAAGTGCCGCAAGAGAGCGGCACTTAAAAGTTGCTTCGCAACTTTGCCGGCGTTACTTTTGCGTAGAACTTTCCTATAATATAAATAACTGTTAGGGGCCGCTAAAGCGGCCCCTACAATCAATGCACTGGTGCAAGACAAAGCGCAAAAGTCGCGCTTGAAGAATGCCCGCTCTTTGGGCATTCCGTACTCTCATTCCACATCCTGCAGAGCGTCAAAGTTTTCCTCCCCAGTGCGGACCTTAATAACCCGGTCCACATTGTATACAAATATCTTGCCGTCTCCAATATGTCCCGTATAAAGGGCCTTCTTCGCAGCTTCCACCACGGTCTCCACAGGGATCTTGCTGACTACCACCTCCACCTTTACCTTGGGCAGCAAAGTGGCATCCATCTCCACGCCACGGTACATTTCACCTGCCCCCTTCTGAATGCCACAGCCCATGACCTGGGTGACGGTCATGCCAGTGACGCCTAGATCGTTCATGGCTTTTTTCAGCTTGTCATACCGGGACAGCTTTGCAATGATGGCCACCTTGTACATACCGCTTGCAGATACAGCAGGCTCCGCCGCCACCTGTACTGCAGCTGCCCGCTTTGCGGCAGAGGCCGCTTCGTAATTGTCTGTGCCAAGGTCTGTGTTCTCGTTTACATCCATACCATAGTTTGCCACATCCATGATGGCGAAGCCGGAATAGGCAGAGGCCAGACCATGCTCTGGGCCGTCCAGTCCTACAATTTCCTCTTCCTCCGTCACACGCAGCCCTACTGTGACCTTGATGACCAGGAAGGCAATGGTTATGGTCACCGCAGCCCATGCCCCTACACTGATGACACCCACAAGCTGCAGTCCCAACTGGTGGAAACCGCCGCCATAGAACAGACCATTGATCTGACTGCCTGGCGCGCTGGTGGTGGCAAACAGGCCTGTGGCAATGGTACCCCAGATACCGTTTAGGCAGTGTACTGCCACTGCACCCACAGGATCGTCCACATGCAGCTTATAGTCCAGGAGCCATACGCCGAACACCACCAATACCCCTGACACAATACCGATTACAGTAGCGCCTAGAGCATCTGTCACATCGCAGGGTGCCGTAATGGCCACCAGACCTGCCAGGGACGCATTCAGACACATGGATACATCCGGTTTCCCATATTTTATCCAGGTAAAAACCATGCATACCACAGTGGCTACCGCCGGCGCCACGGTAGTGGTCAGGAAAATAGAACCCAGCTGCTCTACACTGGTGGCTGCCGCACCGTTGAACCCATACCAGCCAAGCCATAGAATAAATACGCCCAGCGCACCCAGGGGAATGCTATGGCCCGGGAAGGCGTTTACTTTCGTCACCTTGCCTGCTTTATCCTTGACGAATTTGCCGATACGGGGTCCTAACATCTTCGCGCCAATCAAGGCGCAGATACCGCCTACCATGTGGATGGCACAGGAACCGGCGAAATCGTGAAAGCCCATCTGGGAAAGCCAGCCGCCACCCCAGATCCAGTGGGCCTCTATGGGGTAGATCAGCGCCGAAATCACCGCGGAGTAAATGCAGTAGGAAAGGAATTTCGTCCGCTCTGCCATGGCGCCGGATACAATGGTGGCTGTGGTGGCACAGAACACCAGGTTGAACACAAAGTTGGACCAGTCAAAGCTTTCGTAGGCTGTGAAAATGTCAAAGCCAGGCTTTCCAATGAGTCCTACCATATCCTCCCCCAAAAGCAAACTAAATCCAATGAGGATAAACACCACTGTGCCGATGCAAAAGTCCATCAGGTTCTTCATGATAATGTTACCTGCGTTTTTTGCTCTGGTAAATCCTGTCTCCACCATGGCGAAGCCTGCCTGCATCCAGAATACCAGTGCAGCACCTATCAGGAACCAGACGCCGAACAGCATGCTGTTCATTGATTCATAAATCTCTTCTGTCATAATATCTCCTCCTCTTTGCAGCAAAAATTACACTTGCATCTTCTTTCTTGTGGCCGGGCCTGCGCAATCGAGTAGGGGAATGCATTTCTCCACTACTCGCCGCGCGGCCCGCATGCCGCCTTAGCGGCAAATTTCCACATGCGGGCCTGCGCATAAAAAAACGATGCCAAAAGCGCCCGAAGCCCCTTTGCATCGTTTTTACAGCAGTCCACATTCCATATTTTCCAGATCCTATGTGCATTTTTGCCGGAATATGGCAAAAGGCACTATGGTTTTCCACAGCGCCTTTGCTTTATGGATGTGAGTATAACACCCTGTTTTTCATCTGTCAACAGATATTTCCAAGGGAAATCTAACTGTGAAATCCGCAAAATGCACAAAAAAACGGATAAATGTCCTGTAAAATGCCTCTTTTCTTGTCGAATTTATACAAATTATCAGTGCAAACTGGAAAACGCCGGGAACCACTCTGCCACTTTTCTGCCCTCTGTCCGCCAAAGCGCCCTCAAGTTTGGTGAGGATTTTGGATGGTAAAGCGATAATACTCCTTCCCGCCAAGCGTCAACTCCTCCGTCCTGTGAAAGCCCAGCTTTTCGCAGAGGTTGATAGAGGGAATATTGCCTTTCTCCACCAAGGCCTGCACCTGTCGAAATTCTAATGCACTCCATCCATAGGCCAAAATGGCTCTGCAGACCTCCTCCCCATAGCCTCTGCGCTGCCACGGCACACCGATAATAAAGCCCAGCTCCGGCTCATCAAATCCCTCTCTGTAAGAGAAACCAGCTCTGCCAATGATGGCACCGCTCTCCTGCTCTGCCACAGTCCAGACCCCGAAGCCAAAAAACGTGTACACTTTTTCGATATAATCCCTAATATATTGCCGCTCCTGCTCCACATCTGGATAAAGGTCTTCCATATGGGCCGTAATGGAGGGATCTCTGTAAATGCAGTAGAACGCATCCACGTCCTCTGGGGTGGTCTCCCTGATCAGGCACCTGGCGGTCCTTACAATATTCCAGGGCATCGCCCGCAGCCTTCTATACACACGCTCCAGGTATTCCGGCTCCAGATCCTGCGGATCCTCCACGGCAAAGAGGAAGCCTGAAAAATCCTGTTCTTCATTGCCTGGGTGCAGGTAGATAAGCACCGGCTGGCCCTGCTCCTTCAGTCTGGAGGCAGTCTCCATGTCATCAGTCACGTAGAGAATGCCCTGCTCTCCCTCAACAGATACCTCTATTTCTTTTAGATAAACCATAGCTCCCCCTTTCCCCTATGACCACAGATCACATGGCCGCAGCAGGCGGCATGAACATCTCCAGTCAGGAGAAATTTCCTTGCGGATTCTCTTTATTTAGGTTACAATGTGTAAAAGTAGTATACACCATTTTAATGAGAAAGGATATCTAATTATGGCACAAAATCCCATTGTAACTATCACCATGCAAGACGGCGGTGTCATCCGCCTAGAACTATATCCCGAAGTTGCTCCCATTTCTGTGAACAATTTCATCAGCCTGATCCAGAAAAAATTCTACGATGGCCTGATTTTCCATCGAGTCATCAAGGGCTTTATGATCCAGGGTGGCTGCCCTGACGGCACAGGCATGGGTGGCCCTGGCTACTCCATCAAGGGCGAATTTGCCCAAAATGGAGTAAAAAATACCCTAAAACACACAGAGGGTGTGCTGTCTATGGCCAGATCCATGCAGCCGGACTCTGCTGGAAGCCAATTCTTTATCATGCACAAGAATGCCCCCCATTTAGATGGTGGCTACGCAGCCTTTGGAAAAGTGATAGAAGGGATGGATGTGGTAAACCGCATCGCTGAGACTGCCACCGATTACGGGGACAGGCCACTTGAGGATCAGGTGATGCAGAGCGTAACCGTAGATACCTTTGGGGTAGACTATCCAGAGCCAGAGCGATGCTAATGCATGGCTCTGGGTCATTCATATTTTGTTCACAAATCATTCAAGTATTTTTA
>CANRZC010000153.1 GCA_947644185.1 uncultured Acetatifactor sp. | reverse complement strand
CATAATAATCATCTCCGCAAAATACAACATCAATCGGTTTTCCTATCGCATTTTTCCTTCCTCCTTGTAAACAGTATATAACAGTGTTTAACTGTTGTCAAGTGTTATATACTGTTTATTTTAAATTTTATTTGAAATGGCAGGGCACAAAGCAATCAGCTTCAAAATGACTCCAAGCAAAAAGGGCTGTCACTTTGACAGCCCCTTTTCTATTCCTTTTTTATTTCTCTATCTCAATAGCATCTGTGCGATATATGAATTTTACCTGTCCATCCATTCCTTTGCCAAGCCCAGAGAAGGTGTTGTAGTTCTTCGATACATCCATTGTGGCCCGAAGTCTCTCCGCCAGACCATCTAAGTCGTCGTCCACGGCATTCACCAGCTTTTGAATTCCCTCTTCATCAAATTCCTGCAATCCGTCTGAAAGCTTTCCTGCGCCGTCCCGCAGTTCGGTGATGCCCTCCGTCAGAGCAGGGGTACTATTTTTCATCGTAGTAATCCCATCGCAGAGTTCAGAGGCGCCGGCATAGAGCTTTCCAGTACCGTTTCGCAGTTCATCCACACCGCTCTTTAACTGGCCTGCACCGTTTGCAGCCTCCGCCACACCTGCTGTGTAAGCCTGAACCCCCAAATAGAACACATTGTAGGAGTCAAGGGATTGCTTTAAGGCAATGACAGCCTTCGCGCCCTCTGAAGCGGCAGCAAGCTGGCCCTGAACCGTGTCTCCAGCCATATTTTCAGAGATTGCTTTCTGCACCTGCTGCTCAATGTTGGCCGCAATGGTTTCCCGAATACTGTCACTGGACATCTGTCCATTCACATTTGTCTCGATAAGAGCCTGGACATCCGCGCTTCCCATCTGAGCCTCCACAGTGCTTGCAATCTGGGCCTGTACGGCATCCGATGCCATCTGGCTATCGATAGCCCCTGCTATCTGGGCCTGCTGCTCTTGACTGATCACTCCGCCAGCCACACCAGCCTCATACTCTTCCTTTGTCATGCCCTGACTCTGGAGCACAGCCACCATCACATTCTCTCGGGCCCCTGCCACAACCTTTTCCTCCACGCCTGCCCTCACTGTGGCTGTCACCTGTGCCACCACCTGTTCCTGCACTGCAGCATTCACAGCCGCCTCGATGTCGCCGCGTCTGGCTTCCACGGCTGCGCTCACCTGTTCCTGTGCCTTTTGGTAGACCGCATCCTTATCCAGGGAGGCAATGACGCCATTGAGCACATCCCCATAATTCTCTACTGTCAAAGCAGGAACCTCCAGGCCTGCTGCTGCAAGCTGGGTTCGGGCCGTGGACAACAGTGTGTCGAACACCTGCCTGGCGCCTCCGTTCAGTTCCCCATTTTTAGAGACCAAAGTGTTTAGCCCTGACTGGAGCTTTGTGGAGCCATCCTGAAGCTTTGCTGCTCCCTCTCCCAGAGCTCCCACACCATCTCGCAGCTGGGATGCCCCCTGGGAAAGCTTGCCCACACCCTCCACCAGTTCCCCGGATTTATCCAGAAGGGTGCACAGACCCTCATACAGCTGTGAAGAGCCATCTGTCAGCTGCCCCATGGCATCCGTCAGCTCTTCCAGGGCCTTATTTAGGTCACCCACCAACTTATCACTGTCCATATCCACTCCTTGAAACAGCTCATTGGTGACAATGGTTACTGTCATGCCCATCTCAAAATCCTTCACATCAGCCGTAATGGCAAAAGAATCCGGCAACTCCAGCTTACTTGCATCTACTGCCAGGTTATCCTGAAGGCCAGGCATTGCATAGCCCATGACCACAGTGCGTGTACCATCGTTGATTAGTCTCCCATTGTCCACCTCCACGTTGGTAAATGTCTCATTGTCCAGAATCATTCCTGTCACCACGGCAAAGGGCACATACATCTTTGTTCTCACATCTTTTACCTGTAAATATTCATATTGCTTATTCACATAGGAGAACCGAATGGTGACTTTTCCGCTTTTTCCTGCCAGCGCCTCCGGGGAAATTTCCTTTCCATCCAACAGATAGGTGATCTTCATCTCTACCGGCAAGTCCTTTTGGGTATTGCCCTGGTAATAGATGTCCTTGCCACCGGCATTCCATACCTTTGCATGATTCTCCTTTTCCGTGAAGCTCTCATCGCCGTTTACATTTTCTATCTCCACCAGCTCTGACATATCCTCCAGTTTATCAGCCCCAGCTGTATTCTTTAGCCAATCGCTAACTATGATTTTGTGGGCATTCCCGTCAGCGCCTGCCCACACATACACTGTCTCCTCCTTGGCAGGCTTTTGATCTGAGGACGCTGCCTTCTTGTTTTCTGCGGTGCTCTTGTTATTTTCAGGACTGTTCTTTTCCTCTGTGTTCTGAACCGTGCCAGCCTCAGCAGCCAACGTCATTGAGGCTCCTGCCCCGCCCAATATTAACGTGGTGCACAGCACTGCGGCCGTTATCTTCTCGGCCGTTCTGTTTTTCTTCCGGCCCCTATCCTCTGTCCTTCTGCTCATCCCATGTCCAATCTTTCTATCTCTCATTACACAGTCGCCTCCACCATTTTCTTTTTCAAATTTTCTTTTTTTCTCATACCCACTGTTGTCACACAGATCAATCCGTCGCAGAGCAAAAGCAGCGCTGGCAGGATCAAGACAACAGATAGCATACTCACCACAGCTCCCCTTGCCATCAGCATACACATGGAGCTGATAATATCAATATTAGAATACAATGCTACGCCAAATGTGGCCGCAAAAAGTCCCATTCCAGATACGATAATAGACGGAATGGAGCTGGCCAAAGCGATCCCCACAGCCTTCCTCTTGTCCCTGCCTCCTGTGCGCTCCTCCTTATACCTTGTGGTCATCAGGATGGCATAGTCAACCGTGGCGCCCAATTGGATGGTGCTGATACAGATAGGTGCGATAAAGGGCAGGCTCTGGCCCAAATAGTGGGGCAGCCCCAGGTTGATGAAAATAGCAAGCTCAATCACTGCTATCAGGATAAAGGGCAGGGAAATGCTCTTCTCAACCAACGCAATAATCACAAATATCGCAAGGATAGATACTGCATTGACCACCTTGAAATCGTGATCCGTGGTCTCTATCATATCCTTCATACAGGGCGCCTCCCCAATCAGCATACCGCCTTTGTCGTATTTCTTTAGGATACTGTTCAGTTCATTGATCTGGGCATTTACATCGTCGCTGGCCACCCGGTACTCAGAGTTGATCAGCATTAGCTCCCATTTGTCACTCTTTAAAATCTCCCGGATGGACTCTGGCAAAATCTCCTCCGGCACCATGGGGCCCAGGACAGATTCCAGTCCCAGCACATATTTCACGCCCTCCACCTGCTCCATTTCCCGAATCATGCTGCGGATATTTTTTGATGAGACATTTATATCAACCAATAGCATATGAGTGGACGCAATCTGGAACTCCTCCTGAAGCTTTGAATTGGCAATCACATACTCCATGTCCTTTGGCAGACATTCTCCCATGTCATAGTACACTTCTTTGTTGGTTGCCCGATACCCATAGTAGGCAGGGGGAATCAACACCAAAAATCCAATCAGGAACACAGGGAAAAGCTTCACCACACCCCCTGCGAATTTCCCCATCTGAGGGATCAGGGATTTGTGCTTTGTCCTCTGCAAGGGCTTATCCAGCACCAAAATCATGGAGGGCAGCACAGTGACACAGCCAAGAACTCCTAACAGCACGCCCTTTGCCATGACGATACCCAAATCCCGCCCCATGGTAAAGGACATAAAGCACAGTGCGATGAACCCGGCAACTGTGGTGATGGAACTGCCCAGTACACTGGTCAATGTCTCCTGAATGGCCTGGGCCATGGCGGTCTCTGCCAGGCTCATCTGCCTCCCGGTCCTAGGCTCCGGCAGGTTCTTCTTTCCCCCAGATACCATTTCCCCTGCAAGAAGCGCCCGCTGTTCATTGTAGCTATGCCACAGGAAGATAGAATAGTCCATGGTCACAGCAAGCTGCAGCACTGCGGACAGGGCCTTGGTAATATAGGAAATCTCCCCTGAAAAATAATTGGAACCCAGGTTCAGCAAAATCATAATACCAATGGATGCCAGGAACACAAAGGGTACCAGCCAGCTATCCAAGAGAAGCAGCATGGCCCCGCAGGCCAGCGCCACTGCGATCCCCACATAAATCGGCTCCTCCTTTTCACACAGATCCTTCAGATCCGTCACCAGCGCCGACATACCAGACACATAGCACTGCTTTCCGCAGATAGCCCGGATATTTCGGATAGCGTCCATGGTGATATCAGCCGAGGTAGAGCTATCGAAGAAAACCGCCATCATGGTGGAATGATCTGTATTGAATTCCCGGTAGATTTTGTCTGGCAAAAGCTCCATGGGTACAGACAGATCCATCAGCGAATCATACCACACCACTGTCTCCACATGCTCCACCTGTTCTATCTGTTCCTTCAGTCCAGATACGTCCTTCTTTGGCATATCCTCCACAATGATAAAGGAAAAAGCCCCCTTGCCGAATTCCTCCATCAGCTCATTTTGTCCGATGACAGTGTCCATGTCCTCTGGCAGATAGTCCAGCATGTCATAGTTGATCCGGGTTCCCACCATGCCAAGCAGGGCCGGAATCATCAGTGCCACTGCCAGTATTAATATAGGAATCCGAAATTTTACCACTCCTTTTGAAAACCTCATGTTTTATCATCCTTTCTCATATACTGATTCTATTTTTGTATATTCCTCGCTGTCAGGCCGCTGATGCTTCACAATTTTTACCGTGCTGACCACCACGCACAAGTTGAGAATCCCCTCTGCCAACAGAGAGACACCCAATAGCACCGTCAGGATCCGGGCACTTTCCACTGGTCGAAATACCAACACAAGCCCCACACTTCCGGTTAGCACCGCCAGGAGCAGAATCAACCACCATGTGCCAATCCCGAATGCCTGTGCATCAATGGCGATCTGCACCTTGAAAAGGCTGTCTGCCAGTATGGCTATGCCCAGAGCCACAAAGATAAAATTCATCACATTGGCGGATTTTATCAAAACGACTGTCCCCAACGCGATCAGCAGAATTCCGAATTCCAGATCGTACTGGAATGCCAGCCGGAACAGATCCTTCGAAAAGTACCCTACCAGCCTGACACAGCCAAATACAACCATGACGATTCCCAATGCCCGGCCTATCAACAGTACGGACAGCTCAGGATTTGCTATGAACAGGATGCCCACAATAGCAAACACCACTGACATAATGATATAACCTGTCTTTGCAATTCGCATGGGTGTCACAGAACGCATTTTCATATGCTAAAACCTCCCTTCCTTTGATGATGGCAGTATAGCAGAAAAATGGCCCCTGTAAAATCGTCAAAAAAAGCCCTGTGCCTAAAAATAAGACACAGAGCAGCATATGAATAAAAAATAGACACCCAACGGAAAATGTCTAAATGCTTTGCTGGGCTTGTTATTCCGGGCTTCGCAGGCTTCGTCGAATCATTTCATCCACCATGCCCCTACGCAATTCACAGAGACGGCTGATTTCATCCTGTATGCCGTCCTTCATTCCACCGCTCATCCACCCCATCACCATGCCAAAGCATTCTTCCTTGTAAAAGCGAGCTATCAGCTTTCTGTCCCGCTCCCCCACAGGTTTGTCTGCAAAGATACTGTCGGCATAGGCAGACACCACATACTCACAGACTTTCCACAGATACTGTTCGAAAATGTCCCGATTCACGGAATGGTAGATATGTAGAATAGCACGGCGGTCTTTCATAGCAAATTCCAGCGCTACATTCAGGCTCGTCTCCAACGAATCAATAGTAGGATACTTTGCTATGATCTGATCCGCGGCCTCGGTGACAATCTCCTCAATCAAAGCAGGAATATCCTGAAAATGATAATAAAAGGAATTCCGGTTCACCCCGCATTCCTCCACAATGTCTTTTACAGTGATCTGGCTTAGAGGTTTCTCATTCAAAAGCTTGATAAAGGTTGCCTTTATGGCCATCTTTGTAAAATTGGGCATAGTTCATATCTCCTTACATACATCTGGCAGCGAAAGCCGCCCTTCTTATCTAAAGTATATTATAAAGAAGGCGGTTTGTCCAGTTGCGCTGTAAAACTGTCTATTTGTGCAAGGGGCATT
>CANRZC010000152.1 GCA_947644185.1 uncultured Acetatifactor sp. | reverse complement strand
AGATTGTCCAGCTAGACACAAGTGAGAAGCATCTGTTTGATTGAAAAAGATAGCTTATTTCCAACGTATATGTTAAAATGGAGATGGGCATTAAGGCGCAGCTTCTGATTAAGGAGACATGGAAACAGGGAGAGTAAGCACCCAGTAAGGAGAAGAACTAAGTGAAAAAATACACCTTTCAGATGACAAAACAAGAAATCCTGGAATTATGCCTTAAGATGATATGGGAACAAAAGCGTTGGAAGCTTTTGAAATGGTTATTGCTGGCGGCGTTGGTGGCATTTATAGCTAGCATTGCTCCAGAAGCGGCACCGTATTTTATTGCATTCTGGTCGTTTGTGTTAATTGCCATACTTTTCATTTACGTAGTGAGAAATTATTTCGGCATGAAGAAGGACTTGTATGAAAATATCAGAACCTTGTGGATAGAGGATGGTATGATAAAGCAGGACATGGGAAGGGGACATTATAGTGAGAGTTCCTGTAACCGTATTACAGTGATAAAGAGAACTCGTAATCTACTTATGTTGGGAATATATGGGGATGAAAAGACCATTGCCTGGTATCCCATTCCCCTACGGGTATTTATGAACCAGCAGGAGGTGGATAGATTTGTGGGGGCTATAAAGAGCCTAAAGGCACAGGATAGGGAGAAGGCTGTCACATCAAGAGATGAGGGACAGGGCAAACTATCTGAAAAAGATCAGAATGGGCAGGTATATTTCAGCTTTTCCTTTCATGTGGGCAAGGAAGAACAGTTGAGAATGAGGATAGATAGCAGAGAAGTTTGTCAGTCCAAAATGCTGAGAAAGCCGAAGAAAAGACATATGATTCGAAAGATTCTGAAAGCAATGCTGCTTGGCTATCTATGCTGGATATTGTGGCAAGTGTTGAAAGCAGAATGGATAGCTTATATTGCGCTGTTCCTGGCAATATTTTTTATGATATGGTTGTTGGCACAAATCAAAAATCCCGAGGAATATATTAAAAAACAGGCTCGTATAGAAGGGGCCCAGAATGATTGTGCGAACTGGGAAATATCCATTACAGAGGCGGGAATATGGCAGAGCATACAAAATGGGTCAGGGACAACTGGGAATACGGTACCTTGGGAAGACCTTTATTGCATGGTGGAGACCGATGTAGAACTCCTCTTTTTTCTAAAAAATGATAAAGGTTTTATCCAGCTTTTGAAAACGGCTACGGAGGGCAGAGAACAGATAGAAAACCTAAAAGAACTGTGCAGGGAAAAAAATCTGCAAATTCTTGCGGGAAAACGGAAGAAATATGCGCCACGCTGGATTTGTACTATGTTGGAGGGGCTTATAATAATAGTAAGTTTGATAGCAATTTTTGGGGGTGTTATTTTTCGTCTGACTCTATTGGGATTTAGAATGGCCTGGACTTAAACGTATATATGGTACATAAGGTATGGTAGCTCAAAAAGGCAGATTTGGCAGGGAGGAGAAAGAGCAAGCAATGAAAAAATACACTTTTCAAATGACAAAACAAGAGCTCAAAGAGTTGTGCTTTCAGATGATAAAGGAACAACAGCGCTCTCGTATCTCCAGATGGCTGCTGATAGTGGCAATAATAGCATTTGAATGTATTTTCTTCCGGGAGCTAGGGTTTTATATCATTGCCATATTGTTGGCGATAGTTTTTCTATTTGTGCGCTTTATAGCCGAAAATTACGCCAGGCTAAAGGACCGCTTTGGGGAAAAGACGTGCACCATATGGGTAGAGGAGGGGATGCTGAAGCAGGATTCGCAGGGAGGGCAATACAATGAGATTTCCTGTGGCAGCTTTACCGGGGTCAGAAGGACTGGCAGGCTCCTTATTCTGGTAATGGGTGCCAATGGAAAGAGAAAGGTATGGTATCCCATTCCCTGCGGGTATTTGCGCAGGAGCAGGAGATAGACAGGTTTGTGGAGTCCATAATGGGTTCCCAGGCACAGGCCGGGGAGGGATCTATAGCATTCGCGAAAAAAGAACAGGGCAAGGTATATTTCAGCTTCTCCTTTCCGCTAGGGGAAGAGGAGTGGGTACAGATGATGACCGATGCCGCAGAGGTTATTGCAGCCGGGACTCTGGGAAAGCAGAAGAAAGATCATATGGCCTGGAAGTTCCTGGTGGCTGTATTTGTGGGTTTTCTATGCTGGGTAGCGTGGAAAGTGCCTGATGGAGAAGGGATTGCTTTTGTGGCGCTGTTTATCGGAATCATTTTCTTATTACTGTTGCGGAAGCAGATAGAGCCCCCGGAGAAAGAGATAAGACGACAGGTTAGCAGAGGAACGGCCCAGGATAGCTACGGAGACTGGGAAGTGGTCATTACTGAGACTGGGTTATGGCGGAGCCTTCAAAATATATCAGGGAAAAATATTGTTATGGTACCCTGGGAGAGCCTGCTTTGTATGGTGGAGACTGACAGGGAACTTTTCTTTTTCAAGAAAGATAAAAGAGGCTTTTTTGGTCTTTTGAAAGGGGACATGGAGGGGAAGGAACAGATAGAAAGCCTAAAAGAGCTGTGTAGGGAAAAGCAGCTTCCAATTCTTTTAGGGAAGCAGAAGAAGGACACATCGAGACGGATTCTTTCCCTGTTGACAGGTATTATGATAGTGGGATTGATTGCAGGTATTTTCTATGTGGTGTATAAGAGTCCACAGAGAAATATATCCCCTGACTATGTCTCTTTTGAGGAGCAGATGTTTGTATTGCGATCCTTTGGGTTTACCATTCCAGATGAGCTGGAGGAGACCCTGTGGGACTATATGGAAGATGACGAGACGAAGACATATGTGGAGGAATATCCCTATACATGGCTGCTGCTGAATCTGGCCTGGGGTGACGTAGACCAGGGGACAGAAGTATTCTGGTTTGATTTTGAAAGCTTTGATATTTCCACAAATTATATCTGGGTGTTAGAAGGGATGAAAGAGCTTTCTGCCGGCAGCATTCTGGACAGTGTGGAGAACATTCAGGAAGACATAGAGGACATGGACTGGGAAAAGGGGACTGGGACCATAACGGTTTCCCTGGAATGGGAAGGACAGGAGCATTCCTGGGAGATGAATGTGGAGAATGACTGGATTGACCCAAAAGTTTTGGGGATTTACAACGGCATGCTTGAGAAGGAGGATGTTTCGGAGAGATTCTACGCCACATTTGACGATGGCCAGGGGGCTCTTGTGTTTTATTGTAGCAAGGATTGGGCCAGGGCATTTGAGAATGCCACTGGACTGAATCTGGAGGCTTATGTGGAGGAATTCAAGTGAAGTAGGAGAGGTTTTAAAGGGCCCCGGAGAAATCCGGGGCCTTTTCTGGCTCATCATATGCACGCCTCACTACCTAGTTCATCTGTCTGACAATTCTGTAATAAGCCATGGAAGTCCGCTTATAACTGAAGCTGTAAACAAGGGCGAACACCAGGCAACCTGCCACGGTACAGCCCATTAAAAGCGCGGACTCGAAGAAGCCGATGGCGCCTAAAAGCATATATACCATGCGCATGCCCACTGCGGTATGGAGAAAAGCTCCTGCCAGCGGCAATCCGAATACCATGCTGATCTGTGTTCGGATGGTGCGCTTGATTTCTGTGTCGCTCATCCCTACCTGCTGCATGACCTCGAAATTCTTCTGGTCCTCAAAGCCCTCCGTGAGCTGCTTATAGTACATGATGATCAGCAGGCAGATCAGGAAAATGATGCAGAAGAAAATGCCTATGAACAGCAGCCCGCCATACATGCTCCGCTGGTCAGCCATTTCGCCTCTGTGGTCGCTGTACCCGGCAAAGCCTGGTGCCGTGCTTACACGCTGGCTCAAAGCTGCGGAGAAGGCGTCGATATCCGCCTCATCTCCCTGGGGATGAAAGCCATAGAAATAAGTGTGGGACTGTGTGCTGTCTACCTGAAATGTCTGGCACACCTTTGATACCTCCCCTGGGTCAGAAAATATTACTACATAGGAGTTTGCAAAGGCGCTGTTTGGCGTCTTTCTGCTGATGCCGCATTCATAGATTTCTTCTTTCACCCGATATTCCAATGTCTGGAAAAGGATAGTATCTTCGGCAAAATCCGGGCCGCTGCTGTAGACAAGGACTTCATCCGGGGCCAGGCTGACGGAGGTCCCGGACATCAATTCATACTCATCCTGGGTCATCAGGAGCAGAATTTCCATATCTGTAAACATATTGCTCGAACCGTCCCAGAACAGGAAAGAATTCTCGTCCTTTAAGGTGCGCACCTCAATGCTGTCGAAGAGGAATTCCTCCTCCAGGGTTACATGATTCTCTTCCGCCAGGGCCGCCACATCTTGCAGCAAGGCGGGAGAATCCGTATCTGCATTTCCGAAGCAGGTGATCTCGAATACCCGCCGGAAATTGGAGCTTACAATGGTATCCATATCCAGATAGACCACCACCGTGCACACGGCCGTGATGATGACCATGGTGGAGAAGACGCAGATATTGGACAGGCTGGCGGCATTTTTCTTCATGCGGTAGAGCATGCCAGAGACTGTGACGAAATGTTCCGGGCGGTAGTAAAATTTCTTGCGTTTCTTCAGGAAGCGAAGAACGGCTATACTTCCGGAAGTGAAAAGGAAGTAAGTGCCCAGGACCACCAGGAAGACCGCCAGGAAGAAATCTGTAAATACCTGAACAGCCAGCTTTGAGGAGATGGCGAGGGAATAGCCAGCCGCCAGCGCACAGGCACCGATGATGCTCCAGAGCAGGATATGCCGGGGCTCCTTCTCCCCCTTTCTGGAATCGCTCATGAGCTCCACAGGGTTAGCCTTGCCTACCTGAATCAGATTTACTGTGAGATTCAGGGCAGTGATGAAGGCGTAGAACAGCAGCGTTTGGGTGATGGCTGCAGGACTTACGGAAAAGGTCACGTTGACCTGCATTTTTGCCAGATTCAACAGGAGTAGAAAGATGAGCCTGGAGAACACCAGCCCCAGGACGATGGCGGCTGCCATGACGCAGATGTATACAATGACGCTCTCCCAGAACATCATGATGCCTATATGCTTTTTCTCCAGCCCTAACATGCTGTATAACCCCAGCTCCTTCTTGCGCCGCTTGATCAGAAAGCTGTTGGTATAATAGAGGAATGGCACCATGATGATTCCCAACAGCCAGAAGCCAATGGTGACTAACATCAGCGTATAGCCGCCTTTTGGCAGGGTGTACATGATATCATTTTTCAGTATCAGGTCAAAGACAAAGTAAGTGAACATGGCAAAGGTGCTGACACCAATGTAAGGCAGATAGGTAGTGGTATTCTTGCGAATGTTGGAGACTGCCATCCTGGGCAGGAGGCCTGCGGGCCTTTTCTTTGCTGTAGTCATTTATGCGTCCTCCTTTCCTGTGATGGACGAGATGCGGGAATCTGCCTGCGCCTTCTGGATCCGCGTATTTTCTGCGTGCAATACAGTGAGCGTATCCGATATTTTCTGGTACATTTCATCGTCTGTGAGCTTACCCCGGTAAATCTGGTTGTAGATGGAGCCATCCTTGATGAAGAGTACCCGTCCGGCCCGGCTGGCCGCCTGGGTGCTGTGGGTCACCATGAGGATGGTCTGCCCGCCGCCATTTACTTCTGCGAAAATGCGAAGCAGCCTGTCAGAGGCTTTGGAATCCAGTGCGCCGGTGGGCTCGTCTGCCAGTAGGATCTGTGGATTCGTAATTAAGGCTCTGGCCACGGCTGTCCGCTGCTTCTGCCCGCCAGATACCTCATAGGGATACTTTTCCAAAAGCTCTGAAATGCCAAGCTTTGCGGCCAGAGGTGTAAGCCTGCTTTCCATTTTGGCATAGTCACTGCCAGCCAATACCAAAGGCAGAAAGATATTGTCCCGAAGGGACAGAGTATCTAGGAGATTGAAGTCCTGAAAGACGAAGCCCAGATTATCCCGGCGGAAGGCGCAGAGATCCTTTTGTCTAATATCTGCCATGTTCTTGCCGGAGAGGATCACCTGGCCGCTGGTGGGACGGTCCAGAGAGGCCATGATGTTCAGCAGAGTGGTCTTGCCGGAGCCGGACTCTCCCATGATGGCCACGTATTCTCCCTGCTCTACACAGAAGCTTACATTGTCCAGAGCCTGGACCTTGTTGCCGCCCAATCGGGTGGTATATATTTTCTTTAGATTCTTTACTTC
>CANRZC010000151.1 GCA_947644185.1 uncultured Acetatifactor sp. | reverse complement strand
GGGATACAGAAAGCTATAACGGTGCCTTTGTGCTGGTGGGAATGCTATTCTACGCCCTGGAGCTCTATGCTGACTTTACAGGTGGCATTGACATTACCATCGGTATTGCCCAGACTTTGGGGATCAGCCTACAGGAGAATTTTGAGAGACCCTTCTTCTCAAAGTCTCTGAAGGAATACTGGCGCAGATGGCATATTACTATGGGTACATGGTTTCGGGACTATATTTTTTACCCCATATCTGTCAGTAAGCCTATGCAGAAATTTACCAGGTTCTCCCGCAGCCATTTGGGGGAGACTGTGGGGAAAAGGCTGCCGGTATATCTGGCGTCCTTTACCGTGTGGTTCGCCACGGGCATATGGCATGGAGCCAGCTGGAACTTTATTGTCTGGGGATTGGGCAACTGGCTGGTATTGATGGTTTCTGAGACATTGGAACCACTCTATGACAAATTTCACCAGCGATTTGGACCAGGTGGGCGGGCCTATGACGCCTTTGCGGTGCTCCGAACTTTTCTGCTGGTGTCAGTGCTGCGGACCTTTGACTGCTATCGCTCTGTGCCATTGACCTTCCGCATGTTTGGCTCCTTGCTCACGGCCAGAAACTGGAGCATTTTGTGGGATGGCTCTCTGTTAGGGCTGGGCCTTAGCCTGTTGGATTTTGGCATCCTTTTGGCAGGGGTGGTTGTGCTTATGACAGTGAGTCTCTTACAGCGAAAAGGCAGCGTGAGAGAAAGAATTGCCAGGATGCCTTACCCGGCCCGGTTTGCTCTCTGGTACGGATTGTTTTTAGTGGTACTTCTGATGGGGGCCTACGGCGTGGGGTATGACGCCAGCCAGTTTATTTATAATCAATTTTAAGTCATTTCCCCATAAAGAGAGATAGAAGTGAGTGAAGTATGAAGGAAAAAAAGACACAGAATAGAAAATACAGGATATGGCTCAGGGTGATCCTATCAGCACTTTTTGTGCTGGGAAGCCTGTATCTACTCCAACGTCTGCTGGTGCCGAAATATGTGGACGGTGTGGTGGAGGGCGCATTTACTGCGGCTTATTATGAGGAAGAAAAGGACTTCGATGTGGTCTTTATCGGGGACTGTGAGGTCTATGAGAACTTTTCACCTGCAGTGCTCTGGGAGGAATATGGGATCAACAGTTATATCCGAGGTAGCGCCCAGCAGTATATTTGGCAATCCTATTATCTGCTGGAGGATACGCTGCGCTATGAGACGCCAGATGTGGTGGTGTTCAATGTACTGGCATTGCAGTATAATGAGTCCCAAAAGGAGGCCTACAATCGGATGACATTGGAGGGGATGGAGTGGTCTCTTCCGAAAATCAAAGCGATTCTCGCCTCTATGAAGGAGGAGGAGAATTTCCTGGATTATGTGTTTCCGATTCTGCGATATCACTCCAGATGGAGCGATCTGACAGAAAGCGATGTGCGGTATCTTTTCGATACCAAGCAGGTGTCCTACAATGGATATTATATGCGGGTGGATGTGAAGCCGGCAAAGGATGTGCCCACAGGCAGACCTCTTGGAGATTACAGCTTTGGGGACAAGGCCTGGGAATACATGGACAAAATGGCGGATCTGTGTGAGGAAAAGGGAATAGAGCTAGTGCTTATCAAGGCGCCCAGCCTGTACCCTTTTTGGTACGATGAATGGGAGACCCAGGTGGAGGACTATGCGGCGTCAAGAGGGCTTCGCTATGTGAATTTCCTGGAGCTTTCCCAGGACACAGGGATTGACTACAACACAGACACCTATGACGGAGGACTTCACATGAATCTGTCCGGGGCGGAGAAGCTTTCTGTCTGGTTTGGAGAAGTGTTGTCTGAGGAATTGGGGGTTCCAGACCGCAGAGGAGAGGCACATCTGCAGGAGATCTGGAAGGAGAAGCTTGCCGCTTATGAGGCGGAGAAGGAACAGCAGTATCTGCGGTTTGGAATGCAGGAAGAAACCTCTGAATCCGAAGACGAATGAAGATGCATAGAAAAAATTACATTGCAGAAAGAAAATGCAAAAAGAAAAAATAGTAAGGAGAGATCAATATGTGTAAAAAAGGAATCAAAAAATATGTGATTGCTATGGTGGCTGCGGCAGCACTTTTTACCACAGGCTGTGGCGGTGAGGAGGAAAAGGTAATCGAGGGCAGCGTTCAGAACATAGAGGCAGAGGACATCACAGGTGGCGAGACCGGAGGCGATGCCGGGGCAGCAGGAAATGTAGATGGACAGGAGAGCAATGCCGGAAATGAAGCCTCAGGGGGCCAGTCTGGCAGCGCCCAGAAAGGGTATCTGTTTACCGCAAACGGAGTGACTGTGGCAATGGACGCTGAGGCTGGGCCTCTGGTAGAGCAGCTGGGGGAGCCTGCTTCCTACTTTGAAGCAGCAAGCTGCGCCTTTGAGGGACTGGATAAGATCTACACCTACAGTGGCTTTGAGCTGAACACCTATCCCATGGGTGACAAGGACTTTGTGTCCACAGTGGTGATACGGGATGATTCTGTTACCACCGCAGAGGGTATTACCATAGGAAGCACTCTGGAGCAAGTGCAGCAGGCCTATCCCGGCGACAGCACCCAGGAGGAGGGTATGGTAGTGTACGAAAAGGATGGCATGAAGCTCTGCTTTATTCTGCAGAACAATGAAGTCATCTCCATCGAGTACAGGAGCTCTGTTTTAGAGGAATAACCTGCTTTGTACTTTAAGCCTGTCTATAGTGCACTTTTTTTCGTTGAAATGTTCTGCTTTCAAATCTATAATGAACCTATAACAGTGAGGAAGTTCATTTCAGGAGAGAAAGGAAGAGGGCAGATGTCAGAGATGGATGTGAGGAGAGAGGTAAATGAGGCATTATATGCAGGGCAGGAGGCGCTGCGCTGTCTGAACCAGGCAAAGGATTGCCTAAGCAGTGCAGGAAACTGGGGGCTTGTAGATATCCTGGGCGGCGGAATGCTCACCACCTTTATCAAGCGATCTAAAATGAAGGACGCAGATGTACTGATGCAGCAGGCCAGGAGCGCTTTGAAGCGTTTCCAGAGGGAATTGATGGATGTGGAAAATATTCCTGAGTTCCACATTGAAACCGGTGATTTTCTAGCCTTTGCGGATTATTTCTTTGACGGTTTTGTGGCGGACTTGCTGGTACAGTCCAAAATAAACGATGCCAAAAGGCAGGTGGAGAATGCGATCCAGAGAGTGGAATACGTGTTAGGACAGCTTAGGAGACTGTAATAAAAAAGAAGCTTGTATCCTAGTTTCCAGTAAACTTTTTTACGAATATGCCGAAATAGAAAATATAAGGACAGGTAAATTGCTATGGACAGCAGACAAATGTGTAAGCATGTGTATGCTGTCTTTTTTATATTATAGGAAAGTTCTACGCGAAAGTAACGCCGCCCAGGCGGCATGCGGGCCGCGCGGCGAGTAGTGGAGAAATGCATTCCCCTACTCGATTGTTTCGAAATACAAAAGGCTGGCTGCAACGATTCATGACATTACGGGCCGTATTTTGTGACATGATCCAAAAGTGATAGGACTGTCTTGTCGAAATAAAAAAAGAGGTTACATAAGAGGTGGGGTATGAGGGTTGCGATATGTGATGATGATAGAGAGAGCTGTGCCAGGCTGCGCAGCCTGATAAAACAGCAAAGGCCTGACTGCGAGGTGGTATGCTTTGACACAGGGAAACGCTTTCTGGAGGCAGGGCAGCATTTTGACATCCTATTGTTGGATGTGCAGATGGAGGAAATGAGTGGAATTGAGGTGGCCAGAGTGCTGCGGATCAAGCAGGAGAGGACCATTCTGATATTTGTCACAGCTCTGAAGGAATATGCCGCGGAGGCATTTGAGGTATCGGCCTTCAACTATCTGCTCAAGCCAGTGGAGTCGGAAAGGTTCTGCAAGGTGTTTGAGGATGCCTGTAGGGAGGTCAAAAGGCGAAGGAACATAAGCGGTGAGCAGCTATTTTTCCAGACCAAGGCCAGGAGCTTTGTGGTGCAGAAAAATGAGATATTGTATGTGGAGAGCTGCAGACGCCAGGTGGAGATTCATACCCTGCGGGAGAACATTACTGTCTATGCCACCATGAAGAGCATGGAAGAGCAGCTGGGCAAGGGATTCTTTCGCTGCCACAGAGGATATCTGGTGAACCTGGCGTATGTGGCAGAGTACGGCACAGGGACCATACAGCTGCAAGGCGGGGAGACTGTGTATCTAGCCAGAGAAAAATATGCGGAATTTGACAAAGCCTATACAGACTATTTGCACAATCTATGAAATCAGGACAATTACAGAAATAGAATAGAAAGAAATGAGGGAAAAGAAATGAGAATTCGAACAGGACTAAGAAGAACCACCACACAGATGCTAAATCACAGCAGGAGAAAGACAAAGCTATCAGCGTCCAGGCGCAGCTCTCTTTTAAGTGCAGTAAAGAACAATTCTGGGCTGCAGAATACCAGGCTGGGTCAGATGAACATGGGCAGTGTCCAAAGCGCCAGGCTGCTTCGGAGTAAATATATGAAGCTGGAGAATTCCGCTTCCTCCCTGATGGAGCAGACGAAATTATTGGCGGAGAAAGCAGATATAGGCGGAAAGGACCTGTCCACCACAGCAGCCAATGTGGTGCAGAGCTTCAATGATACGCTGGATCAGCTAAAAGATACTTCCGGCATATTAAACCGTTACTATCAACAGACCATGAAGGAAATAGCCGCCACCAACAAAAGCGCTCTCGGAGAGATAGGCATCACAGTGCGGACAGATGGAACGCTTTTGCTGGACAAGGAGAAGCTGGCAGCTGCAGATCCGGAGAAGGTGAAGAATACGCTAGGAGCTTCCAGTGACTTTGCGAAGCGCATGGATGCAGTTGCATCCAGAGTGGCAGACAATGCGGCGGCCAGCGCAAGCAGCGCTTCCAGCCAATATAGTTCCCAGGGCGGTTTAACCAATTCCTATTTGAGCCGATATAACTTTAGGGCATGAGAAGTGCTTTGTGCTGTGAAACAGCAGGCCAGTTGAGGTCCCTACAGCGAGTAATAGAGACAAAGAAGATATGAGGAGAAGCAAAATGAGAATAGGAACAGGTATGGCAGGAGTAGACTCCAATTTGCTGGCAAAGAGAGGAACCAAGGAGGCAGGAAGACGTTTTGGAGAGCTTGGATATTCTGACGCAGTATACTCTGGCAATGCCGCATGGGGTACAGCCGATCGTCATCTGCCCGGTCCAGGGGAGACGGAGGATTCAGCAGATAGCCTTGTGTCTCAGCTCTGGGGATCGGAGGAGGATGATAACGCGACTTCGACCAAAAGCGCTGGAACCCGGTCAGAGGCGGAGAAGATCTATCAGGCAGCAGTGGCTGGAAAGCCAAATCCCTTTGGAGCGCTGCGGGATGTGCCAAAGGTACCCTATGGGCATCTGGCAAAGGATGGCGTAATTGAATACAATGGCGTCATATTTGTCTGTGATGAGCAAACCAACAGTATCTGCCTGGGAGATATGACAGACGAGAAAAATGTGCTGAACATTCCGCTGTCTGGAGGCGGGCACCTGAAAGTAAATCGAAACAGCATTGGGATGCTATCCAAAGCTGCAAGTATGTTCTCCCCGGAGGATCTGAATCTGATCATGCGGGCTATTGCGGAGGACACGAAAATCCAATCTGTGAAGAAAGAGATAGAGGACGAGGAAGCTAGCGTGGGGAATCAGCTTCGGGGCGACGGCAGCGGGGCGCCTGAGGAGGAAAATCCTGAGGACCAGGGATAGAACTAAAGGTAAGCGATAAAAAAATCATCATAGGGAGGCCGCTCAATGTTCATTCCTCCAGCGGTCTCCTTTCTGGAATCATAGTTGTCAAAAGAGGTGAGCTGACGGAACTCACTGGGACTTAAGCCCACCCTTTCTTTAAACATCCTGGAAAAATACAAAGGGTCCTTGAACCCGCACTGATAAGAAATCTCTGTAATACTCCCATTGGTCTTCAGGAGCTTATTTTTTGCGGCCTCTATGCGGTAGGAAGTGAGATACTGTTTGATGGAAACTCCGGTTTCCTGCTTGAAAAGGGCAGAGAGATAGCTGCGGTTTAAATGTAGTGTGCTGGCAAAAGTCAGAGTCGGTGAGACATTGTTTGTCTGTAATTTAGAGCCCAAGAA
>CANRZC010000150.1 GCA_947644185.1 uncultured Acetatifactor sp. | reverse complement strand
GCCTGAATGGAGTATTCTGGTATACAGTCATGTACCTCCCACGCCCAGGCTCCATTACTGGAGTGATGAAATAAGGGGAAGCCATAGACTGCTCAGAATACTGCGAAGCTGCAGGAAGCTTATGGGCTTTATCCATGGGCATAATCACGCAGACCAGATTGATTATGAGGAGGGCTTTCCCATCATATCTATCGGATGCAATAAATGTGAATATTTTGAGGATAAAAAGCCTGCAGGGGCTGTTACCTATAAGCGGGCGCTGGGCCATGTGTCTCAGGATTTATGGGATGTGCTGACAATATCTGTCAGGAATGGGACGTTGGATTTTACCAGGTTCGGCGCAGGGGAAGATAGACGTGTGATATACAAGGCACCAGAAGGCGAAAGGCAGGAAAGATTGATACTAGAAAGAAAAGGGCAGATCGGCGGCTGTGAAAGCCAAACCGGAGCCGGAAGAAGGGAGAAATCCATGAAAAAGGTAATCACCTATGGAAGCTTTGATCTATTTCATGAAGGGCATTACAATATCATAAAACGGGCAAAAGAATTAGGAGACTACTTGATTGTAGGTATCACCACAGAGCACTATGACGAGCAGAGGGGAAAGCTCAACATTGTGGATCCCCTGCTGGAGCGGATCGAGAATGTACGGCATACCGGGCTGGTGGATGAAATCATCATAGAAGATCATGAGGGACAGAAGATAGAGGATGTTCAGAAATATGGTGTGGATGTTTTTGTCCTGGGCTCAGACTGGGAAGGGGTGTATGATTATCTAAAGCCTTACTGTCAGGTGGTCTATCTAGACAGAACGCCGAATATTTCTTCAACTATACTCAGAAAAGCCAAATATCCCATTATCCGTATGGGGGTAGTGGGAAGCGGGCGGATCGCCCCCCGCTTCCTCTCAGAGGCAAGATATGTCAGTGGACTGAATGTGCTGAGCGTCTATAATCCTCACCGGGACAGCTTGGAGAGCTTTGCGGCAAAACATTTCCTGGATGGATACAGCGATTCCTATGAAGAATTTCTAAACTCCGTGGATGGGGTATACATTGCCACACCTCATGAGACGCACTATGACTACAGCAAGCGCGCCCTGCTGGCAGGAAAGCATGTGCTCTGTGAGAAGCCATTGGCATTGAAGCGTAGTCAGGCAGAAGAATTGTTTGCATTGGCCAGAGAGAGGAATCTGGTGCTGATGGAGGGAATCAAAACAGCATTCTGTCCTGGTTTTGCTCAGATGATCAGCATAGCAAAGAGCGGCAAAATTGGTGAAATTCGCGACGTGGAGGCCTGTTTTTCCAGACTGACACCGAAACATTTGCGGGAGATGGTGGATGCAGCGTATGGTGGAGCCTTCATGGAATTTGGAAGCTATACAGTGCTTCCTATCCTAAAGCTGTTGGGATTGCACTATGAAAATATAAAGATTAGCAGTATCCGGGCGGAAAATGGTGTGGATTTGTACACGAAGATTTATTTCGATTACGCCCAAGGAATGGCCACATCCAAAACCGGTTTGGGTGTGAAATCCGAGGGTCAGCTTTTGATTTCCGGAACAAAGGGATATATTCTTGCGGAGTCGCCCTGGTGGTTGACTCGGAAATTCCAGGTACGTTACGAAGACCCTACAAAGATAGAGACCTACACGCCCAACTTCTTAGGAGATGGTCTGCGATATGAGATCGGGGAATTTGCCTCCAGGATCAATGGGCGAAGTGGACATGCTTTTAAACTCACAGAGGAGGAGTCCATCACCATGGCAGGTATCGTGGAACAATTCCTGGAGGAAAGAGGCCTGTCGGAAGCGGGTTTGGAGGATTAACAGACTATGCTGAATTTTGTAAAGAGACAGATAAGGGAACTACTGCAGACCCTGATTGCTGCCGAGGCGGAGGTGTGTGCAGTTATCCAGGGACAGAATCCAGCAGGACTGATGAACCTTCTGGCAGATGTCCAGGACGCAGCGGTGGCCATCGGCAATAAGGTGGAGGAGGCGGAAAAGACTGAAAAAGCGATAGACGCGGAAAATGGGGCCGCCAAAATCATAGACCTGCTGGAAAAATATTGTGAGCTTTTATGGCGGATCACGCAGTCACAGGAGGTGAAAGAGCAGCTGCAACTGACAGAGGAGGCATGGGGGATTCTGGCAAAGGTGGAACAGAAACTAGAGCAGCTTCCCCGGCATATGGCAATGGTCTTTATGCCTTACAAAGCCTCTATGTGGGATTGCATGGAAAGCGTGTGGCGGGCGGCCTGTGATGATCCGGGCTGTATCTCTTTTGTGGTGCCCATTCCTTATTTCGACTTAAAAGACGGAGAAGTGGTGGGCAGACATTATGAGGGGGATAAGTTCCCAGCGTATGTGCCTGTGATGGATTATAAGGAATTTCCTCTGGGAGAGCTGCATCCAGAGGCGATTTTCGTGCACAATCCTTTTGATGACTGTAATATAGTCACAAGTGTATTGCCAGAGTATTATTCAGCAGAGTTAAAAAAAGTGACGGATAAGTTAATTTATATCCCGTATTTCATAACAGGAGACAGTGTGTTTGTGACCCACAGATATCTTCCCGCCTATGAAAATATGGACTATATTGTGACACAGTGTGAACGGACCATAGCCTCCTTCTCCTCTGATTTGCCAAAAAGTAAGTTCTTGCCATTTGGAAGCCCTATTGCGGACAGGGTTTTGAGGCTGGAGGCAGAGAAGCCGCCCATTCCAGAGGAGTGGAAACCGCAACTGAAGAACGGGAAAGATTTTGGCGGCGATAGAGTGGTGATGCTGAATACCAGCATATCTTTATTGATGAAGGAAAAGGAGCGCTTTCTGGACAAAATAGAATATCTGTTTGACCTGGTAAAGGAGAAAAAGGGCATTACGCTGGTATGGCGGCCCCACCCGCTGCTTACGGCTTCTGCCCAGACTATGGGTCAGGAATATGCGGACAGAGTCTCCCGGCTGGAGGAGAAGTTTCTGGGGGAGAAAATCGGCGTATTAGATAAGAACCCGGATGTAGGCGTGACCGTGGCGCTTTGTGATGCTTATCTGGGAGAGACAGCTTCCTCTGTCATCCATATGTTCGGCATAGCGGGAAAGCCCAGATTTTATACGAATTTGCAGATTCCAGAGAGGAGCATTGGGGGACTCTCCACAGAGCAGCGTGGTGATAATGGCAGCGGAAGGGTTCTGGCCAGCGCCTGGTGCTTTACAGAGGAAAAAGAGTATTATGTGTTGGAGGAGTCAGGGTGGATCCTGGAGAGAGAGGTTCACGCAGAAGAATTTAAGCCGTTGGTGAAGATACCAGGCAGAGATGCTATCTGGGGCAGGGCATATCGGGGAATGGAAATGAAAGACGAAAGTCTCTGGGTCTATCCTGAGAATGCGGAGGGGATATTCATCTATAATACCAAAACCAGGAGAATGCATAAGAAGTTCATGGCTGATACAGGTGCGGGGAAGGACAGAGAACCATTGTCTCTGGAAATAGACGATAGATGCTTTTCCTTTATCAGAGCCGAAAAGTTCAGGCAGGGGAATAGCAGTCATGTGTGGCACGAAAATGAAAAGAACACTTTAGACGATTTCCTCCGATTTCTTCAGGCTGCAGAGGATGACGAATTGACGGGGTCTCTGGGCGTATATGCCACATGGCTGGCGAACCTGGACGGGAGCTGCGGAGAGAAGGTGCTACAGGCCGTCAAAGAGAGCGTCTGTGGGCAGGGAGCATAGAAAGACAGGAAACAGAGTATGGCAGAAAAGAAAAAAGTATTATTTATCGTATATCGAACCGAATGGTGGGGCTGCCTGGACAGCTTTTGTAGACAGGAATGTGCGGCGGAGGATACAGTATGCTATGTGATGCCGGTTCCCCGATATGAAAGAGATGATATTACATTCAAGGTAAATTTTAATAAAGTGCATTTTCATCCCGAGAAGCTGGCACCACAGTTGCCGGAGAGTGCCCACCTGGTGAACTGGCAGGCGTTTTCTTTGGAGCAGGGGTTTGAACGGATTTATATTCACAATCCCTATGACAACAACAGCCTGATCGACAGTGTAGAGCTGAAATACTATTCTGTGAACTTGAAACCCTACACAAAAAAGCTGATATATGTACCTCATCTCATGGACCTGATTCCTGCGGATTATATGAATGGTCATGTGTATGACTACGTAGACGCCATCTATGTGCCAAAGGAGAGTTCGCGATTTACGCTGGATGTGAAATATGATGGGAAGGTGGAAGTAGTGCCGTCTGGGATCCCGGCATATCTGGACAGGCTGGCGATGCGGAGGGAAGATAATTTGCAGAAGACGAACAGTCGGAGGAAGCTGCTGTACTGCGTATCTTATAGTGATTTGTACCATGGAACGGAAAAGCAGTTGGCAAAAATGCGGGAGATCTTCGACTATGCAGCGAAAAATCAGGATATCCAGTTAATATTTAGACCTGACGAGGAAATCAGAGCGAAGCGCCAGATGTTGGACCAGAAGATTTGGAAGGAATATGAGCAGCTGGTGACCCGTTTCAGGATCAGCAAGACGGGTATTTATGATGAGTCGTTAGATTTGTATCAGGCGGCAGTGGATGCTGACGGCATTATAAGCAGAAACCACCCCATGAACGCACTCTTTTCCGTTCAAGGGAAATTTGTGCTGCAGGAGGATTTGGGGCAGAGGTTCATACCCTCTAAAGAGGAGCGGTGTACGCCTGTTTTTTGGTCTGCGGCAGTTACGGAGAAGGATGGGGAAATAGAGCTGATATTTGTTCCGGAAGGGACGAAGCTAATCTGTAGGACAGTGATTCCCAGGGAAGTAGAACAGCTGCCAATTGCTGGGAAGGCAGACACAAGAGTTGCAAAGCACAAAACAGCAGGTTCCAAAGCAGCGAAGATGAAAGCGCAAAAGCATCTGACTGGCCCCAAAGTGGAAGTCCTGGCGGAGGTGCCGGATGAGATTGCAGGAGGCTTGAATTATATGACCATCAACAGGCGGGGAAACTGTCTGTATTTATCTCCCTGCAGTTCTAATGGCATCTGGAAATACGATATGGACACAGGGTATTTCGGCAAAGCATATCTGCCAGAGTTAATCGGCGGACCGGTGTCGGCAGTGTTCCTCTATGACAGATACCTCTACATGGCTCCCTGCAATTATCCAGGCATTCTCAAGTACGACACCGACACGGAGGAGATTGCAGTCATAGACGGCTGGCTCAAAGAGATGGAATCTCTTGTGCCTGCAGAGTGGGAAAAGGAGCCCTACTTTTCCTGGGCAGTAGTGCAGGAGAATAACATGCTCTATCTGGCATCCTCTAAAGGCGATGTGTGGATGGAGCTGGATATGGAGACAGATAGCTGGCAGCTGAAATCCATGAATCTGCCAGGGAGACGGTTTGTCCACATGGCGAAGGATGGAGACAGGGTGTGGCTTTTTCCCTATGACGGTGACGAGATTATCCTTTGGAACCGAGCCAGTGGGGAGGGACAGGTGCTTTATATATCCGAAAATCGAAACAGAGAAAGGGGCAAGGCATCTTACATCTTTGCTATAGATCTGGGGGAAAGTGTGGCAGCATTTCCCCAGTGGGAGACAGATCATGTGCTGGTGATTCCGAAGAAAGCTGTTATGGATGCATTGCAGAGGCACAGAGGCAATGGGGATAACGCATTGCAAGGGAAAGGCATAAGGACGTGCCTACTGGAAGAGAAGGATGTGCGGAAAATAAGACGGGGAATCCCCTGCAGCCCTGAGGACAGTCAGTTTAAGGACTGGAACCGCACAGGCTGCGGGTATCAGTTTGTGAAAAAGTTGGAAAACGGATGGATTCTGGCCTATGAATATTATGACGGTGCCTTCCTTTTGCTGGATGGAGAATTAAGCCTGCTCCGCAAGGTTCCCTGCAGGCTGCCCATAGAGCTGGTAAGGCAGCAAAGGGATGTACAATGGAGGAAGGCTCAGTGCAGAAGTGGTTATTCTGGCAGGATTTCAGAGAGCGGTTCTATACCGTTTATGATGGAGAGATTCCTCCGAATTGGAGCGGAGGATCGGGAGAGGGTCAGGGCGTCTTATCGGCGAGAGTATAGGATTTTGTGACTTAGGGAAAAATGCCTTGATCGTTTTAACAAACCGCGTGCATCCAAGGGTAGATAA
>CANRZC010000149.1 GCA_947644185.1 uncultured Acetatifactor sp. | reverse complement strand
ATGAGAATTAATGACCTTGGGCTTGATTACCGCAGTAATATACGCTTAAAACTCTGTCACATAATCCTTGATAATGTCTGCACCACTTGGCATACAATCACCTACTTTCTGGAAACCGGGGTTATGTTATCTACCTTTATTATACCGATTATTTACGTAGGTGTAAAGTTCTTATTGCTGTTCCTGCAAACTTCTCATTGGGGGCTTTATATTCTTATTTATTGGAACACCCCCTGGATTTCTCCTAATCCAAATCGAATTTCTCCCTCACTTTCCAGCACAAGCACCTCTATCTCCAGCGCAGGCATATTCTCTGGATATTCCGCAATGGGGGACCCTTCGGGAAAATACCCTGGCTTTACCAAAAGCCTGATGGTCTCCCCCAGATAATAGTCAGAAATGGCTCCAAGCTCTGGCTCAATACTCTCCGGCTTGTCATCTCCCAGTCCCACCAGCGCCAGTTCCTTCTGATCTCTTTTGTCAAACAGTCGCAGCTGTCCTGTCTCCTCTTCCAGCGTAAAGTCGATTCTCTCCAAAAGCAAATCTATCATATCATTGAAGTCCAGCGCATAATCTTGCAAGACATTTCCCTCGTCATACTGCAGCACATGCAGTTTATCCGCACTGACACCGGTTCCTGTATAGACATGAAGGGCCACCTGCAGCTGTCTGGCAGCACTGCTCCAATAGCATTCTGGCAAAATCGTCTGAGGAGTGGTATAAATCCAGTCAAAATAGTGCAAGTCCTGCCCTATCTCTATGGCAACTCCCTCCCCAAAGCACTCCTTGTCATTGTAACCATAGAGCTTGATCCCTGCCTCTGGAACGGCGCCAATACAGATAATCTCTTTCCAGCCCCCTGGCTCTGACTTCACAGGCAGATTCCGACTTCTTATCTCATCCCAATTCACGTTTTGCATTCGTTTCATAATATCTACTTTATAGCTCTTCGGAATCCAGATGCCATCCTTGCCGTAGGGTTGTACCATACTGACTGGCATAGGCAGATCATCCACAAACTGAAGCTCCACATTTACCATATTTTCGTCTTCATAAGTTCGCTCCACTGTCAAGACGGAAGGGTCCTCCGATAAGTTCAGCAGCCTCACCACTGCGGTTTCCGGCTGGAAGAGATCCCGGTAAGCTGGCGCAGTATTTTCCATGGCATTGTCGTTCAGCAGTTGTCCTGCTCCGTTCACCTCATAGTCCATGGCAGAGCCGTCTATGGAATAATATCCATAGGCATCACTGAATGCCTGGGTAAAGGAGATGTTGTCCATACAGACAAGCTCTTCGCCGCACACCACATACTCTCCGTCCAGACGCTCATAGAAAATATGCTCCATCCACACAGTCACATGGGGCTCCGAAGTCCAGGCGTAGTAGTAGATAATAGCATCCTCTGGATTGGTCTCCTTTATCATGGCATCTCTTTCTACGCGCTCCGGCCAGGGACTGGAAAAGCCAAAGTCACGCTGTCCCTCGGAACCGGAGAGTAGCTCCCTCTCCTCTAAATCTGCTGCAGTCTCCTGTGAGACAAGGGACGCAATGGTATTTCCATCCCGATTTACAAAGGCCTCCGCCCATTGCTTCACAAAGGCTTCCAATGAAACGCTGTCCTCGGTCTGTTCCTTCTGGCTGGCATCTGCGTCAAAATCTCCTGTCTCTTTGCCACCACCAGTCTCTCCCCTGTCATCCTGCTGATTGTCAGTTCCCCCAGGGCCCGCTGCCTCGGTCCCGGAATCTCCCTCCAGCCCGTCTCTCCCCTCAGCGTCTGCAGACATGGATTGTCCCGGTGCATCTGTAGAAGGATCGGTCAGAAAGCATACTGCTACCACAATGCAGGCAGCCACCGCTGCCACCACTGCCCAGAATGCTGGCCTTTTATACTGAATCACGGACCTGATTCTCTCCTTGACTCCCACTTCCCCGAAAGCCAGCGGATATCTGATAGCCCCGTGTCTGTCCACGCTGCACACCAGCAGCGCCTCCGAATACATCCTCCTGCCATGCGCATCATACTCCTTTATGACACTTTCATCACAGGCAAGCTCCAAATCCCTGCAGAACAGGGTGTACGCCACCCAGATGAGCGGGTTAAACCAGTAGACACACAGCAGCGCATACCCACACAGCTTCCACAGATTGTCCCGCCGCCTTAAATGGGCCTGTTCATGGGCCAGCACTAGAGCCCGCATCTCCTCCGGCATGCCAGAGGGCAGATAGATGCGAGGCCTCACCACGCCCAGAATAAAAGGCGTATCCACAAACTCGCTCACATATACAGATTCCTCCGTTCGCACCGCCGTCCGCACCCTGTGCCACAGCCTGATATAGCTCACCAGGGAATACATGGTCAAAATCCCCATACCGGCAATCCATAGGATTCCTGCGGCGGAAAGGGCGCGCCCCACTGGATTGACGCCTGGATACATGCCTGTATCGGCAACTGTATCCCTGTCTCCGCCCGCAGTCCCATTTTGCACCGCCTCCGATAAGACAGGGAAATCAAAGGAATTGCGAAGCACTGGATTCACCGCATCATCCAGGAACCGGATGCCGCTGTCCACAAAATTTCCCTCCAAACCGCCCGCATCACCGCGCACTGTCTCCCTGCTGGGAATCAGGCTGAATGCGCTCTTAAACGAGAAGGGACAGACCAGCCGCACCGCCACCAGCGCCCATAGCATACAGACCGTCCATTTAGGCGCTTTCCGAACCAGCAGCCGCAGGGCTACCACCGCCAGGATCACCCATCCTGCCGCTATGCTCCTGTTCAGAATCTCCACAAAAATTTGGTCCATACTTATCCCCATTTCCATTTCCTCTCTGTATCTTATGACTTAACTTCTTCGCTTTCTTTCCCCTGGAAATCCTGGTGAATGGTCACCTCAGTGCCTACTCCTCTGTAAAAAGTGTCTCATCCCCCACTGGGAATACATTTGATCTCTCCAAAATCAACGAGTCGCCGATCCCCATTGCCCCCTCGCAGAAGGATCTCCACCTCCAGCGTCGGCATGTGGTCTGGATATTCCACCCAGGCAGTACCCTCCAGATAATATCTCGGCTCCACCAGGAGCTTGATATCCTCTCCCAGAGAAAAACTGGAAAACATCCCCAGTTCCAATCCGAAGCCCTCCGCATCCTGCACCCCCAGATCCACTACCCCTAAGTCCGTCTGGTCCCTCTTGTCAAACAGCCGCAGTTGCCCTGTCTCCCCCTCTATGGAGAATCCAATCCTACTCTGCAGCATCTCCTGCATATCCTCCAGCTCCAGCCAGTTGTTGTCACACAAGACGCCATAGTCATCATATTCCAGTACATGCAGTGCCTGGGCCGCGGCATTATGGCCCGCGTAGCTGTTCAGCGCCACCTGGAGCTGCCTCTTCTCCCCGTCCCAGTAACACTCCGGCAGTAGATGACGGTCAGTGGTGTAATCCCAATCGAAATAATACACACCTTCATCCATCTCCACGGCGACACCCTTGTAGGACCACTCCACGTCATTGTAGCCATAAAGTCTGATGCCCTCTTCTGGAAGCTCCGCGATCAAGACCACATGGTTCCATTGTCTGGGCTCGGTTACAAGGGCCATATTTCTGTCGCGGATTTCGTCCCAATCTATCCTCCGAAACCTGGCTATCACGTCCACTCTACGGTTCTTCGGTATCCAAATTCCCTCCCGACCATAGCACTGCTTCATAGTGATAGGCATAGGTGAGTCCTCTTCCCCTGGAAGCCAGACATAGAAGTTTATCTCCCCTGGTCCCTCGTAGATGCGCTCCAGCATTACCTCGGAAGTATCCTCCGACAAATTCAATAGTCTCCTGGCAGCCCTCTCCGGCTGAAAGAGATCCTGATAGTCTGTGCCAGAGCTAAGCTGGGCTTTGCTGTTCAGCGCCTCTCCCAATCCGTTGGTCTCATAGTCCATGGCAGTGCCATCGATTCCGAAATATCCGTAAGCCTCAATGTATTCTTCCGCGGAGGAAATATCGTCCAGCCAGGTAAGCTCCTCTCTTGTCACCTTATAACTGCCATCCTGCTGGCTATAGGAGATTCGCTCCTTCCAGACTGTCACATGGGGCTCTGATGTCCATGCATAGTAATGGATGACTGCATCCTCCGAATTGATCTCATATATCTGGACGTCCCTCTGGGCATCCTCCGGCCAGGGGCTGGAGAAGCCGAAGCTTCGCTGTCCCTGGGGCCCGGAGAGCATGTGGTCCGCTTCCAAATCTTCCACCACCCACTGAGATGCCAGCCGTTCAATGGCATCTGTGTCCCGGTTCACAAAAGCCTGGGCCCATTGGTTCACGAACGCCTCCAGCAAAGCCTTGTCCTCCGCTGACATCTCTGCCAAATGCTCCTCACTGTTGGATATCCCGCCATCCCCTTTGTCCTCTCCTGTGCCCATTCCGCCAGGCCCATCCATGCCATCGCCACTCTGTCCCTCCAGGGTACTTCCCTGATCCATCCCGCTTCCGTTCGCAGCGGCATGCCCGCTTTCCGCTCCGCCTGCTTTGCTCTCTTGCGCTTCTTTGTTCGCCCCCAGGGACTGGGACTGCGCGTCCTCGGAATCCTCCCCAGAGCCCACCGGATCCGTCAGGAAGCATATTGCCACCGCGATACATCCGGCCACTGCTGCCGTGACTGCCCAGAATGCTGGCTTTTTATACTGAATCACAGACCTAATCCTCTCCTTGACCCCCACTTCCCCGAAAGCCAGCGGATATCTGAAAGCCCCAGGCCTGCCAAAGCTGCATGCCAACAGCGCCTCCGAATACATCCGCCTCTTTTGCACATCATACTCCTTTATGACGCTTTCGTCACAGGCCAGTTCAATATCCCTGCAAAACAGAGCATAGGCCACCCAGATAAGCGGATGGAACCAGTAGACACAGCGCAGCACATACCCTGCCATTTTCCACAGATTGTCCCGCCGCCTTAAATGGGCCTGTTCATGGGCCAGCACCGGGCCGCGCATTTCCTCCGGCATGCCAGAGGGCAGATAAATGCGTGGCCGAAAGATCCCTAGGACAAAAGGCGTAGTCGCGAATTCGCTCATATATACGGATTTCTCCAGGCGCACCGCAGTCCGCACCCTGCGCCACAGCAGGATATAACTGACCATGGAATACAGCACAAAAATCCCCATACCCACAGCCCACAGAATCCCGGCTGCAAAAAGGACGCGCTCTACCGGATTCATGTCTGTATGCATGCCTGTATCGGCACCTATATCCTTGACTGTATCTGTGCCTGTAACCATATCCCTGCTCACATCCCCGTTTACCCTCGCATTCGATAGAGCAGTGGAATCAAAGGAATGTCGAATCGCCGGATTCACCGCATCATCCAGAAGCCGGATGCCGCTGTCCACAAAATTTTCCTCCAGACCAGCCACGTCACCGTGCACCGTCTCCCTGCTGGGAATCAGGCTGAATGCGCTCTTAAACGAGAAGGGACAGACCAGCCGCACTGCCACCAGCGCCCATAGCATACAGACTGTCCATTTAGGCGCTCTCCGAATCAATAGCCGCAGGGCTACCACCGCCAGGATCACCCATCCTGCTGCTATGCTCCTGTTCAGAATCTCCACGAAAATTCGCTCCATACTTGTCCCCCATTCCGATGTCAGCGCTGCGTCTCAGGCTTGCACTCCGATTCTGTCCCGGCTGGCGACCCTACCCTGCCTCTCACATCTTCCCTTCCCAACAAATTACTGACTATCCCCTTCACAGCTCCGGCCCAGCTACTATGCTCCATGCCTCTTGCCGCTCTGGCATGTTCATTCCCCCGAATCTTCCCCGGCCTCATATCTGTCCAGCATCCCACGGATTTCCGCCACCTCTTTCTTGGACAGCTTCTTCCGCTTCGTAAAGGCAGCAATGAAAGCAGGCATGGAGCCCCCGAAGGTCTTCTCCACCAGCTCATCGATTTCCGCCGCCTGCACCTGGTCCTTGGACACTAGAGAGGTGACAATGGCATTCTCATTTTTGACTATCCCTCTGTCGGACAGTCTCCTAATGACAGTGTAAGTGGTAGTCCGGCTCCAGCCCAGCCTCTCATTGCAAAGCCTGGCCAACTTTGTGCTGTTAATCGGTTCATTCTCCCATAGAATTAAGCAAAAACGATACTCGCTTTCAAATACTTTCGGTGTCTCCATCTCCGCCATCTTTTTCAGGTCAAGCGGCTTCTTGATGGTTTCCTTCAAAAA
>CANRZC010000148.1 GCA_947644185.1 uncultured Acetatifactor sp. | reverse complement strand
AAGGGGCGCATAGCGTGAAGCAATATAAATTTTCCGTGGAGGAAATAAAGAAGCTTGATTATTAATCCAGGTTCCACCTCCACGAAAATCGGTGTGTTTGAGGATGAAACCCTGTTATTTGAGGAGACCCTGCGGCATTCTACCCAGGAGATTGGCCAGTATGCCACCATTGTAGACCAGAAGGACTTCCGCAAGAAGATTATCACAGATCTGCTGGAATCCAGGCATTTTGACATAAAGAGTCTGAATGTGGTGGTAGGCCGCGGCGGTATGTTAAAGCCTATTTGTGGCGGTACCTATGCGGTGACAGAAGAGCTGCTGGCAGATTTAAAGGTAGGGGTACAGGGACAGCATGCCTCCAATTTGGGCGGCATTTTGGCAAAAGAGATCGGAGATTCCATCGGAGTACCTTCCTATATTGTGGATCCGGTGGTGGTGGATGAGCTGATGCCCATTGCCAGGTATTCTGGTATGCCGGAGATTCCTCGGGGCAGTATTTTCCACGCCCTGAATCAGAAGGCAGTGGCAAAACGGTACGCGGCGGAAGTGGGCAAGCCCTATGAAGCTTTGCGCCTCATTGTAGTTCATATGGGCGGCGGCGTATCTGTGGGAGCACACGAGAATGGCAGAGTCATCGATGTGTTCAGCGCCTTTGACGGAGACGGTGCTTTCTCCCCTGAGAGAGCAGGGGGCGTGCCCTGTGGTGCTTTGGTGAAGCTGTGCTTCTCTGGAAAGTACACGGAAAAGGAAATCTATAGCAAACTCATCGGAAAAGGCGGATTTAACGCATACCTGGGAACCAACGATATGCGAGAGATCGGAAAGCGGGCCGATGAGGGCGACGAGAAAGCGGCAGAGGCGAAAGCAGCATTTTTGCTGCAGGTGTCCAAGGATATCGGTTCCATGGCCTGCGTATTGAACGGCAAGGTAGACCAGATCGTTGTCACAGGTGGCATTGCCTATGGTGCGGATGTGGTGGCAGCTCTGAAGGAACGGGCAGAGTGGATTGCGCCCTTCACGGTATATCCTGGGGAGGATGAACTGTTAGCTCTGGCCCAGGGGGCCCTTCGTGTGATGAAGGGTGAGGAAGAGGCTAAGACCTATTAAAGTCATTTCGTTGATTCGGAGGGCTGTCGCAGGAAGCGGTACGGGCTGCTTTCAGAATGTGACAGCCCTTTTGCAGCGATAACGGTAATAGATAAGAGGACAGAAATGGAAGTCATAGATATTTATACACGGAATAACGTATATCAGCATTTCCAGGTGTTGAAGACCAACCGCAATAAACGCTATAAAGCGGGAGAATTCTTTGTGGAGGGTGTCCGCAGCATTAACGAGGCAGTGAAACAGGGATGGCATGTAAAATCCTTTCTATTTGGAAAGGGCAGGCTTTCTGACTGGGCGGACAATCTCTTAAGGACTGTGGGCACAGAGCAGAATTACTGCCTGACAAGAGAGCTATTAGAGGAGCTCAGCGGCAAGACAGATACCTCTGAGCTGATGGCCATCATTTCCATGCGGGAGGACAAGCTATCCATGAGCCAGCTTTCCCCCAATCCTTTTATTGTCCTGTTTGACAGGCCCTCCAACAAGGGAAATTTGGGCACCATGATACGCTCCTGCGATGCCCTTGGGGCTGATCTGCTGATTATGACTGGACATGGGGTGGATTTGTATGACCCAGATGTGGTAGTGTCAGCCATGGGATCCTTTTTTAAGCTGCCTGTGGTGAGAGTTTCGGACAATCATGTGCTGTGGGATTTTGTGGCGGATATCAAAAGGACATACCCTGCCTTTACACTGGTGGGCACCACAGCCCATAAAGAGAATCCGGTTCATACAGTGGATTTGACTGTGCCTGTGATGCTGATGATCGGAAACGAGACCATGGGGCTGAACCAGGCGTTTAAGGAGAAATGTGACATTTTATGCACGATTCCCATGGCGGAGGATTCCTATGCCTCTTCTTTTAACGTGAGCTGTGCGGCTTCTATTTTGATGTATGAGCTCACAAGGCAGAGAAGGGTGTAGACAGCTTGAAGCCTTAAAATGCCGTAAGACAGCGACTGGGCTGTCTTACGGCATTCCCCTACTCGATTTCCACTTCCTTAAATATCAAACTTGAAATATCTCTTTGCATTGTAGTAGGAAATGTCTTTTACGATTTCGGACAGTGTATCCATATCTGCCGGGTAACCGCCACCTTCTACCCAATACCCAATCAAATTGCAGAGGATTCTGCGGAAATACTCGTGTCTGGTGTAAGATAGGAAGCTTCTGGAGTCTGTGAGCATCCCTACAAATCCAGACAAATTCCCCAGATTTGCCAGAGAGATGAGCTGCTCTCTCATACCCACCTTGTGATCATTGAACCACCAAGCACTACCCTGCTGGATCTTTGCCACAGCGCTGGAATCCTGGAAACACCCAATGATAGTGCCAATGGCCTGATTGTCATTGGGGTTCAGGCTATACAGGATGGTTCTAGGCAGTTCATCGGTTTTGCACAACGCATTCAGGAAATTCGCCATCTGCGCAGAGGGGGCATCATTGTTGATGCAATCGTAGCCAGTGTCAGGCCCCAAGAGCTCATACATTTTTGTGTTATTGTCCCGCTTGCAGCCGAAATGAAGCTGCATGGCCCAGTCCAGTCGATGATATTCTTTTCCCACAAAGAGCATGAAGGCGGTCTTAAACTTTAATTCCTCCTCTCTGGTAGGAATCATGCGGTTCAGTCTCTTTAAGAAAATGGCCTCAATTTCATCCTCGCTGGCAGGATAGTACATAACGTACTCCAAACCATGGTCAGAGACGCTACAGCCACAGGAGTCAAAGAATTCCATTCGCGTTCTCAAGGCTTTCTTCAGAGCGGCGAAGCTATTGATCTCAGGGATGCCAGCCACTTCGCTGAGCTTATCTAAGTAGTTTAGATAATCAGGCTTCTCAATATTCATAGCTTTGTCAGGCCTCCAGGCAGGCAGAACCTTTACGTCAAAGCTTTCATCTTCCGCAATCTTCTTGTGCCATTCCAGGGAGTCGATTGGGTCATCCGTAGTGCATATCAAGGTCACATTGCTCTGCTTGATAAGATTGCGGACACTCATGGAAGGCTGTGCCAGCTTTTCATTGCACAGCTTCCAAACCTCATCAGCCGTGTTCTTGTTCAGCACACCGTGATAGCCGAAATACCGCTGGAGTTCCAGATGGCTCCAGTGGAACAGGGGATTGCCGATGGCCTTGCCCAGGCACTCAGCCCATTTGCAGAACTTCTCATAGTCGGAGGCGTCTCCGGTGATATATTTCTCCTCCACTCCAAAGGAGCGCATCAGACGCCACTTATAATGATCGCCGCCCAGCCATACCTGGGTAATATTCTCGAAGTGGCGATCCTCCGCGATCTCTCTGGGATTGATATGGCAATGATAATCCAGTATCGGGGTGTTTTCCGCGTAATCATGAAACAGCTTTTTGGCTGTCTCCGATTCCAGCAGGAAATCCTTGTCCATAAATTCTTTCATGTCTTTTTCCTCCATTCATTTTTGATTTTATGTCAGTTATGATTGTTCCATTCCATTGGGCTGCCAGCACGTGTGGTGCCTCTCCTTACAAGCTCGCCGGAAAAAATAGTCTTTTTCGGCATTTCTTTCCCCTCCAAAACACCCAAAAGAGTGGTGATCAAGTGCTGGCAGAGGGTCTCTAGCTTGTTGTCAATACTGGTCAACTCGGGTTCACAGCAATGGGCTAACATAGAGTTGTTATAGCTTATGATAGAAAAATCCTTTGGAATCTGGTATCCCATTTCCACGGCATACTTGACAGCGGCCAGCCCTAGTGTGTCATCTGCGGCAATAATACCCTGGAACTGTCCATTGGCCTGTGCGGCTTTCAAATGTCGAACCATAGCGTGAATATCCTCATGGGAGCCGTGATAGTATTCTGTGAAAGAGCCGTTTCCAGGTTGAGCATACTCTTCCATGGCAGCCAGAAAGCCTGCTAATTTTTTCTTGCCGCTGTAGGAATAGGAATTGTAGAAATACAGGATATCCCTTATACCGCTTAGGAGCATTTGCTTTGTGGCCTCATAGATAGAGGTGTAGTCATCTGACATGACACTGTATACATTGGGGATATCAAGGGCTGCATTTAACAGCATCACTGGCACCTGGGCAGCAGCTTCCGCGATATACCGATTGTCAGGATCCTTTTCATAGGCGAAATTGGAACCCACCAATATAATACTGTCCACCTTTTTGGTAATCAGCAAATTCATGGAAGCAGCCTTGGACTCCAAATCATAACCAGTACAGCACAGGAGACTGTCATAGCCGTGGGTCCGTAGCTTTTGCTCGATATAGTAAACTGCTTTGGCCAGATACAAATCCGAACTGTCCGCACACATGATGCCGATAGTCTTCATGGTATTTAACCCCAAGCCTCTTGCAAAAGCATTGGGAGTGTATCCATATTGTTCGATGACATCTAGCACTTTCTGTCTTGTCTTCTCACTGACGCTCTGGCTGCCGTTGAGCACACGGGAGACTGTGGCGATGGAGACACCGGCTTTTTCAGAGATATCATAAATCGTCATTGGTTTTCCTCGTCGGCATGTAAGTAGTTTCAAAAAGTCCTATAAGAATTATAGCAAATGCATTTTTTTTTGCAAGATATTTTTTTAACAATTCAGATTTTATGATTGACGAAAAAAACTTTTGGCAGTAAGATTGGAAATGTAAGAGCTTACATTATTCTGGAAAGGAAGCAGGGAAAATTTCAGATTGTAGGGAAAGGATGCTAGGAGGTATAAAGGATGAAGTACAAGGGAAACAAGGTGGAGGATATCAAAATTGCGTACATAGGTGGTGGCTCCAGGGGATGGGCCTGGGGGCTGATGAGCGACCTGATGACCTGCGAAGATATAAGCGGCAGGGTTCACCTGTACGATATTGACATGCAGGCGGCGAGAAACAATGAAATCATTGGCAACAAATTCAACAGTGCAGAGGGTGCAAAGACGTACTGGAAGTATGTGGCAGTGGAAACCCTGGAGGAGGCTTTGACAGGGGCAGATTTTGTGGTGCTTTCGATTCTGCCAGGTACATTCGATGAGATGGAATCGGATGTGCACACCCCGGAGAAGTATGGCATCTATCAGTCTGTGGGAGACACCAGTGGCCCTGGGGGAATCCTGCGGGCTATGCGCACAATTCCCATGTATGAGCGGATTGCAGAAGGTATCAAAGCGCACTGTCCAAAAGCCTGGGTTATCAATTACACCAATCCAATGACTCTCTGTGTGAAGGCGCTGTACAGGGTATTTCCAGAGATAAAGGCCTTTGGATGCTGTCATGAGGTGTTTGGCACCCAGCGTTTCCTGGCGGAGGTGGTGAAGGAGGAGCTGGGCGTTTCATCCGTGGAGCGCCATGAGATCAAAGTAAATCCAGTGGGCGTGAATCATTTCACCTGGCTCACCGAGGCAAAATACCGGGATGTAGATTTATTCCCTGTGTACCGCGCCTACTGTGAAAAGCATCCTGACGGCAAGGGAGGCGATGGACCGGCAGACAACAATTGGATGAACAATGCCTTTGCCTGCGACGAGAAGGTGAAAATGGATTTGTTCCGGCGCTTCGGCCAGATCGCCGCAGCAGGGGACAGACATCTGGCAGAGTTCTGTGAGGGGAAATGGTATCTGGAAAGCCCCAAACGGGTAAAGGAGATGCATTTCGGACTGACCACTGTGGGCTGGCGCAAGGAGGATCTGGCAAATCGTCTGGCCAGAAGTGCTAGACTGGTAAGTGGGGAGGAAGCGGTGAAGATAGCAGGCACCGGCGAGGAGGGTGTCAATCAGATTCGGGCACTGCTGGGATTGACCGAACTGGTCACTAATGTAAATATTCCCAATCGGGGGCAGATTCCCAACCTGCCCTTGGGGGCGGTGGTGGAGACCAATGCCATATTCCGGGCAGGCAGTCTGACACCAGTGTTGGCAGGAAGCATCCCTGCGTCCATTTATCCGCTGATTGCCAGAATCTGTGGTGAGCAGGAAAGCCTCTCCGACGCCATTGCCAGGCGGGATGTGGAGGCGATTTTCCAGGCCTTTGCCAATGACCCTTTGGTGACTTGTGGCATAGAGGACGCCAGGAAGCTTTTTGATGAGATGTGTGAAAATACAAAGGCTTATCTGGGGATGTATGGCATATAAAGGGATATTTTAGAGAGGATAGCGCTCAAATCAAATACCCCGCTGCAAGCAACGGGGTATTTGACCCTCGCGGCATTCGTCA
>CANRZC010000147.1 GCA_947644185.1 uncultured Acetatifactor sp. | reverse complement strand
TCCCGTTTATCTGATAAATGAGCCCAATATGATAAAATAATTTTCCCCTTTTTAAATCCTACCGTAGACGCATTGGCCAGATTATTGGTCAAGGTATCCATCCTATGCTGCTCATTTACCATGCCTGTGTAAGCAGTATATAAACCTTTTAGCATTTCACTTGCTGCCTCCTGATGCTTTTCTCTTATCTCTCGTTATAGCCCGAAAGAAATTCTACATATTTTCCAGTTCCAATTGCCACTGCTGTCATGGGATCCTCGGCAGTAATTGTATTGATACCTGTCTTTGAGGAAATTAATTCTTCCAATCCCCGCAGAAGGCTTCCGCCTCCTGTCAGGACGATCCCTCTGTCTGCAATATCCGCTGCCAGCTCTGGAGGTGTCTTCTCCAACACGCTGTGAATGGTCTCCACTACCTGGGAGGTTGTCTCCCGAAGGGCTTCCTCGGTCTCCTCAGAGGACACCTTTACAGTCTTCGGCAAGCCAGTCACCAGATTCCGCCCTCTTACATCCATGTAGTCTACCTCTGGGCGCTTGTACGCAGATCCAATTTTAATCTTCAGGTCCTCTGCGGATCTTTCTCCGATCAGTAGATTATGCTTCTTGCGCATATAGCGCACAATGGCCTCGTCGAAGTCATCACCTGCCACTTTAATGGAAGCGCTGACCACAGTGCCTCCCAAGGAAATAACGGCAATGTCAGAGGTACCGCCTCCAATATCCACAATCATATTGCCACAGGGCTTGGAAATATCAATCCCTGCCCCGATTGCAGCTGCAATAGGCTCCTCAATGATATCCACATCCCTGGCACCTGCCTGATAAGTGGCATCTTCCACAGCCTTCTTCTCCACCTCGGTGACACCGCTGGGAACACACACCGCAATGCGAGGTTTTCTGAAGGATCTTCTGCCCAACGCTTTCTGGATGAAATATTTCATCATTTTCTCGGTCACTGTATAATCGGAGATAACACCCTGTCTGAGGGGACGTACAGCCACAATGTTGCCAGGAGTCCTGCCCAGCATCAGCCTGGCATCCTCCCCGATTGCCTTGATTTTTTGGGTATCTCTGTCAAAGGCCACCACAGAGGGCTCCTTGAGCACAACACCCTTTCCTCTAATGTATACTAAAATGCTGGCTGTACCCAAATCGATTCCAATATCTGTACACTGCATGTCAAAACCCCTTTCTATCTTCCAACAACTTCCTGATTTCGGAACAAAGTCATATTCATTATTTCTTATTAGTAAAAAACTGCAGTTTCCATGCGCTATACAATAGGAAACAAAGGCAGTTTCCTATTGTCATATACAATAGAAAGCAAAGGCAGCTTTCTATTGTCATATATTATAACCGAAAAAATTCCATTTTCATAGGGGTTTATGAAAATTTTAAAAAATGTGTACAGACTATAAGCTCCTACTGCAAAAAGCAGTCAGAGTCGCTGTCATACTACATAACGCCAGAATTTACCGTACTACACTGACTGGCGTTATGTAGTCAGGTCACCCGGAAATTTTAACTGTTACGCAGTATAAGTTATATAAACATTTCGGCATAGTTCTGCCGGTTCTTTAGCCCTTTTTCCCTTTTTCTTTTTCCAAAGTTTGCCTGGTTCTGCTTTTGGCCAGCATTTTCTTTACATAAAGGCCGGTATAGGACTGCTTCTCCTGGGCAATTTCCTCCGGTGTGCCCTGGGCAATCACAGTGCCGCCCCGGTCTCCACCCTCAGGTCCCATATCAATGATGTAATCCGCTGTCTTGATCACATCCAGGTTGTGCTCGATGACCACCACAGTATTCCCGCCGTCCGCCAATCTGTGGAGAATCTCCACCAGCTTGTGTACATCCGCAAAGTGCAGGCCTGTGGTAGGCTCGTCCAGTATATAGATGGTCTTGCCGGTACTGCGCCTGGACAGCTCTGTAGCCAGCTTGATACGCTGAGCCTCACCACCGGACAGGGTGGTAGAAGGCTGTCCCAGCTTTACATAGGTAAGCCCCACATCATATAAAGTCTCAATCTTGCGCCGAATGGAGGGGACATTCTCGAAAAAGCCATAGGCCTCCTCCACCGTCATATCCAACACATCAAAGATACTCTTTCCCTTATATTTCACATCCAATGTCTCCCGGTTGTAGCGCTTGCCGCCGCAGACCTCACAGGGCACATACACATCCGGCAGGAAATGCATCTCTATCTTGATGATACCGTCACCGCTGCAGGCCTCGCAGCGCCCACCCTTCACGTTGAAGCTGAAACGTCCTTTGGTGTATCCTTTTGTCTTAGCATCTGTTGTGGAGGCGAACAGATCTCGGATCTGATCAAAGACTCCTGTGTAGGTAGCCGGGTTAGATCTGGGAGTACGTCCAATGGGAGACTGATCGATGGCAATGACCTTGTCCAACTGCTCTAATCCCTGAATATCCCTGTGCTTTCCAGGAATGCATCGGGCACGGTTTAAATCTCTGGCCAGGTGTTTGTACAATATTTCGTTTACCAGAGAGCTTTTGCCTGAGCCAGACACACCGGTGACACAGGTCATAATACCCAGTGGAATGTCCACATCAATATTCTTTAGGTTGTTCTCCTGGGCTCCCAGTACCTTCAGGTGACCTGTGGGATGCCTGCGCTTCTTTGGAACCGGGATCTCCAATTCACCACTTAAATATTTGCCGGTGATGGAGCCCTCCACCTGCATGATTTCCTCCGCTGTGCCACAGGCCACTACCTCACCGCCATGGGAGCCTGCGCCGGGGCCGATGTCCACCACATAGTCCGCTGCCAGCATGGTGTCCTCGTCATGCTCCACCACGATCAGCGTATTGCCCAGGTCCCGAAGGCTCTTCAAGGTATTTAGCAGCTTATCATTGTCCCTCTGGTGCAAGCCAATACTGGGCTCGTCCAGAATATAACAAACCCCTACCAGCCCAGAGCCGATCTGGGTGGCTAGGCGAATGCGCTGGGCCTCTCCGCCAGACAAGGTGGCAGTAGCTCTGGACAGAGACAGATATTCCAGTCCCACATCCACTAAAAATCCCACTCTTGCCCTTATCTCTTTGATGATCTGCTTTCCTATTAAAAGTTGTTGCGCGGTGAGCTGCATATTCTCCAAAAATCCGTACAGCTCCAAAATAGAAATGGACGTAATTTCATGAATATTTTTATTGCATACTGTCACTGCCAGGGATTCCTTTTTCAGGCGCATTCCCTTGCATTCCCTGCAAGGTGTGATCCGCATAAAGGTCTCATACTCCTGCTTCATGGTCTCTGAAAAGGTCTCTCTATACTTCCGCTCCACATTCCGCACTAGCCCTTCAAATGCCACTGGGTAGATACCTCGTCCCCGCTGTCCCTGGTAGTGTACCTCCACCTCTTTTCCATTGGTGCCGTAGAGGATTAGCTGCTTGACCTTGTCCGGGTATTCCTGAAAGGGAGTGTCAAGATCAAAATGGTATTCCTTGCACATGGCCTGTAAAATGGCATTGGTAAAGCTTCCCTTGTCCGTGCAGGACTGCCAGCCCATGACCGCGATAGCTCCCTCATTGATGGAAAGCCGCTTATCCGGGATCATCAGGTCCTCGTCGAATTCCATTTTATACCCCAAACCAACACACTCTGGGCAGGCCCCAAAGGGATTGTTAAAGGAAAAGCTCCTGGGCTCGATCTCGCTGATCCCAATGCCACAGTCTGGGCAGGAAAAGCTCTGGCTAAAGGTCATGGGTTCTCCATCTATCACATCCACCACCAGCAGATTCTCTGCCAGATTCAGCACATTTTCAATGGAATCTGCCAGTCGTCTCTCAATGCCAGGCTTCACTGCCAGGCGATCTACAACGATTTCGATATTGTGCTTGATATTTTTCTCCAGAGAAATCTCCTCTGTGAGCTCATAGAGACTGCCGTCTACCCGCACACGCACATAGCCGCTTCTCCTGGCTCTGTCCAGCACCTTCTCATGCCTCCCCTTGCGACCTCTGACCACAGGCGCCAGCAACTGCAGTTTGGTGCCCTCAGGCAATGCCATGATCTGATCTACCATTTGGTCCACAGTCTGTTTTGAAATCTCCCTGCCACAGTTGGGGCAATGGGGTGTGCCGATTCTGGCATAGAGCAGGCGGAAATAGTCGTATATCTCCGTGACAGTCCCTACGGTAGAACGGGGATTCCGGTTGGTGGACTTCTGGTCAATGGAAATAGCCGGGGAAAGGCCCTCGATCTTCTCCACATTGGGCTTCTCCATCTGGCCCAGGAACTGCCTGGCATAGGAGGACAGGGATTCCATATAGCGGCGCTGTCCCTCCGCATAGATGGTGTCAAAGGCCAGGGAGGACTTGCCAGAACCTGACATGCCTGTCAGAACCACCAGTTCATTCCTGGGAATGTCTACATCAATATTTTTCAAATTATGCTCGCTGGCCCCACGTATTTTAATATATTCTCTGGGGCGCATTTTTTTGATCTCTTCCATTTGTTTTTGTCAACTTTCCTTCCTTTATACAATTATGGTAAGCTCCTGACACTTTTTAACCCTGATAATCCTTGAGAGGCAACCTGTCAGGAGTCTCCTTTTTCTTCATTGTAATCCCGCAGCTTCTCCTTCAGCTCTATCATCTTGTCACGCAGCTCTGCTGCGGCTTCGAAATTTAAGTCCGCCGCGGCCTTCTGCATCTTCTTCTGCACATCTGCGATGAGCTTCTCCAGCTCCTTTTTGCTCATGGATTCCGGATCCTTCTCAAAGCGCATCTCCTCCTTGGCGATGACCTTGGAGATTGCTATCAGATCCCGGACTGCCTTCTTTATCGTCTGAGGAGTAATGCCATGTTCTTCATTATACTTCATCTGGATTTCCCGACGGCGGTTCGTCTCATCCAGCGCCACCTGCATGGAATCTGTTATGGTGTCTGCATACATGACTACATGTCCCTCGGCATTCCTTGCCGCCCGGCCAATGGTCTGTATCAGGGATGTGGCGCTCCGCAGAAATCCCTCCTTGTCCGCATCTAGAATCGCAACCAGAGAAATCTCTGGAATGTCCAACCCCTCTCGCAGTAGGTTAATTCCCACCAGAACATCGAACACATCCAGGCGCATATCCCGGATAATCTCCGCGCGCTCCAGCGTGTCAATATCAGAGTGCAGATATTTCACCCTGATTCCCACTTCCTTCATATAGTCTGTCAGATCCTCTGCCATCCGTTTCGTGAGGGTGGTCACCAGCACCTTGTTGTGTTTTGCCGTCTCTTTATTGATCTCACTGACCAGATCATCAATCTGTCCTTCCACAGGACGCACATCCACCTGTGGATCCAACAGTCCTGTAGGCCGTATGATCTGTTCTGTGCGCAGCAGCTCATGGGCTTCCTCGTAATCCGAGGGAGTGGCCGACACGAACATCATTTGATCAATGTGGGACTCAAATTCCTCAAAATTAAGCGGTCTATTGTCCAATGCAGAGGGCAGGCGAAAGCCATAGTCCACCAACGTCTGTTTTCTGGATCTATCGCCTGCATACATACCGCGAATCTGCGGGATCGTCATGTGAGACTCGTCGATGATAATCAGGAAATCATCCGGGAAGAAATCCATCAATGTCAAAGGCGGCGCTCCCTCGGGCATACCATTCAGATGTCTGGAATAATTCTCAATGCCAGAGCAGAAGCCCGTCTCCCGCATCATCTCAATGTCAAAATTCGTCCTCTCCGCAATGCGCTGGGCCTCAATCAGCTTATCCTCTCCTTTGAAGAAGCGCACCCGCTCTTCCATCTCTTTTTCAATATTGTCACAGGCGATCTTTATCTTGTCCATGGATACCACGTAGTGGGAGGCCGGGTAGATGGCAATATGGTTCAACAGCGCATGTACTCTGCCTGATAAGGGTTCCACCTCAGCGATCCGGTCGATTTCATCCCCAAAGAACTCAATGCGGATAAAGTAATCCCCGCCCTGGGCTGGGTATACCTCAATCACGTCACCATGTACGCGAAAGCATCCCCTGTGCATGTCCATCTCGTTGCGAGTATACTGGATATCCACCAGCTCCCGAAGCACTTGGTCCCTATCCTTCACCATGCCCGGGCGCAAAGAGACTACCATTCCCTGGTATTCGTCTGGACTGCCCAGACCGTAGATGCAGGATACGCTGGCAACTACTACCACGTCCCTGCGCTCTGTCAGGGAAGCCGTGGCGGACAGACGCAGCTTGTCTATCTCATCGTTGATGGAGGAATCCTTGGCGATGTAGGTGTCGCTGGAGGGGACGTAGGCTTCGGGTTGGTAGTAGT
>CANRZC010000146.1 GCA_947644185.1 uncultured Acetatifactor sp. | reverse complement strand
CGATTAGAATGCTGCATATTTCGGCGGACATTCCAGACTATCCCTACAAGTTCTCCATGTGGCAGTACAGCTTCGAAGGCTCTGTGGACGGGATTACAGGATATGTGGACATGAACATTAGCTTTGTGAATTATTCGGAAAAGTAGTTTAATAGAGTGCATTTCCTATTGATTTTTCCCAACATATGGAAAAATTGCCAGGACAGTAGATATATTTTAGAGAGTTGTCTCATATATTGATATATCGGACAGGCATTTTTGAAATAACATGTGATTGGGAAAGGATTGAAGGGATATGTATAAAAGAGCGTTGAGTCTTCTGGTGGCAGGCAGCTTTCTGTTTATGGCTTCCTTTTTATGTGTGAAGAGCATGGACAAAGTAAAACTGTGCTCAGAGCCGGTACAAATGTTGAAGCTGGAGCTAGCTCAGCTGGAGGAAAAGGCAAAGGCCATGGAAGAGAGGGCCATCACAGATGCAAGACAGGATCCGGGGAGTCCAGAAAAAGGACTTGGAATCGTGGACATAGCAGTGTCTGGACAGCGGGTGGTGGACTATGGTGTGATAGAACATACACTTGTCTACGATCTGCCGGATGAAGAGCTGGATGTGCTGTTGCGCATTGTGGAGGCGGAGGCAGGCAATGAGGATGAGGACGGAAAGCTGCTGGTGGCGAATGTGGTGCTGAACCGTATGAACGCAGAGGCGTTTCCTGACACAGTGTCAGGGGTGGTGCTACAGAAGGAAAAGGGCGTATTTCAGTTCTCCCCGGTGGCAAACGGAAGCTTCTACCGGGTAAAAGTCAGTGAAGGGACAGTGAGCGCTGTGGGGCGGGCGCTAATGGGAGAGGATATTTCTCAGGGCGCGCTATACTTTGTTGCCAGAAAGTACGCAGATACTGGGAAGCTGAAATGGTTCGACGAGCATTTGACTTATCTGTTTGTGCACGGGGGACATGAGTTTTTCCGGTGAGTGTGTTGTTGAGCACCTGTCAGAAAGGGCAGGTGCTTATTTATATTATAGGAAAGTTCTACGCAAAAGTAACGCCGGCAAAGTTGCGAAGCAACTTTTAAGTGCCGCTCTCTTGCGGCACTTTTTTATGCACAGGCCCGCACAAAGGTAATATGCCGCTTAGGCGGCGTGCGGGCCGCGCGGCGAGTAGTGGAGAATGGCATTCCCCTACTCGATTGGAAAAATTTTGTGTAGATTAGACTGGAAATACATAGGAAAAGATGCTATATTAAGAGCGATAGGAATTTTGAAGGAGATTGTTCAGAAGAGAAGGAAAGGATAACACAGGGAGAAGTTATGGAAATGCGATATAACAGCACGCGGAGCAAAGGAGTATCCATCAAGGCCTCCCAGGCGATTCTACAAGGGCTTTCAGCGGATGGAGGACTCTTTGTGCCAGATCATATTCCAGCGCTTGACAAGAGCCTAAGAGAACTGGCGCAGATGGACTATCGCCAGGTGGCTTATGAGGTGATGAAGCTTTTTCTGACAGACTTTACAGAGGAGGAGCTGAAAAGCTGTATTGAGAGGGCTTATGATGAAAAATTCGACACAGAGACAATTGCACCTCTGAAAAAGGCCGGAGGGGCGTATTACTTGGAGCTGTTTCACGGCCCTACCATTGCCTTTAAGGACATGGCACTGTCTATTTTGCCCCATTTGATGATTACTGCAGCCCAGAAGAACCATGTGGAGAGGGAGATTGTCATCCTGACTGCCACCTCTGGGGATACAGGGAAGGCAGCACTGGCGGGATTTGCAGGTGTAAAGGGCACAAGGATAGTGGTATTCTACCCGAAGGACGGTGTCAGCGCCATCCAGGAGAGGCAGATGGTGACCCAGAGGGGAGAGAATACATTGGTGGTGGGCATTCATGGCAATTTTGATGATGCCCAGAGCGGGGTAAAGCAGATCTTTTCCCACAAGGAATTGACTAAGGAAATGGAGCAAAAGGGATTTCAATTTTCCTCGGCGAATTCCATCAATATCGGCAGACTGATTCCACAGATATGCTATTACGTGTACGCCTATGGGACGCTGCTAAAGGAAGGACAGATTGCGGAGGGCGAGGCTATCAATGTAGTGGTGCCCACCGGCAATTTTGGCAATATTTTGGCTGCTTTCTACGCCAAGAATATGGGGCTGCCTATGGGTAAGCTGATATGCGCTTCCAATGAGAACAAGGTGCTCTACGATTTCTTCCACACTGGCACTTATGACAGGAACAGGGAATTTGTACTGACCACATCCCCTTCCATGGATATTCTGATTTCCAGCAATCTAGAGCGGCTGATTTATCGCATAGCGGGAAATGATGGAGAGCAAAATAGAGCGCTGATGGAGGCGCTCTCCGGCCAGGGGAAGTATGAGATTACCCAGGACATGCGGGATGCCCTTGGAGATTTCTATGGAGGCTATGCCAGCGAAGAGGAGGCAGCGGCGGAAATCCGCAGGCTTTACCAGGACTATGGCTATGTAATAGATACCCATACGGCTGTGGCCTCTGCAGTTTACCAGAAATATGTGGAGGACACAAAAGATACCAGGAAGACGGTGATAGCTTCCACAGCCAGTCCCTATAAATTTACCCGAAGTGTCATGGATGCCATTGGCAGAGGGGAGGAAGAAAAGAGCGACTTTGCGCTGGTGGATGGACTTTCTGCTCTGTCCGGGGTAAAAGTGCCACAGGCAGTGGAGGAGATTCGCACAGCTCCCATACTGCACAAAAAGCAGTGCGATGTGGCACAAATGGAAGCGGTGGTAAGGGAATTTTTGGGCATTTAAGGAAGATGAGGGGACTATGAGAGGGAGATGGATAGGGGTAGGCTGTCTTGTGCTACTTCTGCTGCTATTGCCCTGTCAGAGGGCACAGGCGAAGGCAGCTTTTTTCTGGCCGGGACAGCGGGTAGAGGTAGATCTTCTGCTCAGAGAATACTATAAAGCATGCTCAGAAGGAGATACGAAACGGGCCAAAGAGCTGTTTGCCATGCAAAATCCCTACAGGGAAGAAATGTGGGGAGAGTGGGCAAAGGAATGTGGCTTGGAGAGGTATGATATCATCAGTCTATATGCCTATCTGCCAGACAGAGAGGAAGGTATCTGGCTGATTTATGTGGAGTATGATATGGTGGTGTCTGACTTTGACACCCCTATCCCTGGGTCGGAAACTTTTATTTTGCGAAAAGGAGAAAATGGCTGGGAGGATTGCTACGGCTCTGAGTCAGAGACTGCTCATGGATACATTGAGCAGATAGTGAGCTCGGAGGAATATTTAGCCAGGGTAGCAGATGTGGACAGGCGATTCAATGAGATCGTACAGGCCCAGCCAGAGCTGCTGGAATGGATATACCACTTGAAAGGGCATTTGGAGGAGAGGATGGCAGCAGAGATAGCAGGCATCACAAATTGCCCGGAAACAGATGACAGTGCAGACAGCAGGAAACCCTATTTTGTGCAGAAGGGGGATTGTCTGTGGAGCATTGCGAACAAGCTTTTGGGCGATGGCTTGCGCTGGAGCGAAATCTATGAGGAGAACAGGGATGCCATAGGAGAGGAACCCGATCTGATTTATATAGGGACAAAATTATGGATTCCTCAGTAAAAGACAGTCCGCTGGAAGGATGTGTGGAGGAAAGATATGACAATAGAAGAAATGCTAAGCAAAGTGGATCACACACTGTTAAAGGCCTTTGCCACCTGGGAGGATATCAAAAAACTCTGTGACGAGGCGGTAAAATACCATACGGCCAGTGTATGTGTGCCTCCGGCCTATGTGAAGAGAATTCACGACACCTATGGAGAGCAGGTCAATATCTGTACAGTGGTAGGTTTTCCTCTAGGCTACAGCGTCACAGAGGCAAAGCTTGCAGAGGTGCGCTGTGCCCTGGCAGAGGGCTGCCACGAAATTGATATGGTAGTCAATATTGGGGATGTGAAAAATGGAGACTTCGATAAAGTAGAGAGGGAAATTCGCACCCTGAAGGAGGCCTGTGGAGAGCATATCCTGAAGGTCATTATAGAGACCTGCTACCTGACGGAGGAGGAGAAAATTGCCCTGTGCAGGATAGTCACTGACGCGGGGGCAGACTATATCAAGACCTCTACAGGCTTTGGCACAGGTGGTGCCACAAAGGAAGACGTGGAGCTCTTCAAAAGGCAGATAGGTGCCGCTGTAAAGATCAAGGCGGCAGGGGGCGTATCCACATTGGAGGATCTGGAAATGTTCTTGAACCTGGGCTGTGACCGGGTGGGAACCTCCAGGGCTGTAGGATTGTACGAACAGTCCTTGGGCCCCGGAGCAACAAAAGAAGAGAAAGAAATAGGATAAAGAAAGGCGGTAAAGAGACATGGAGAACACAGTGATCCAGGGCAGATTATCTGCTCTGAGGAAGGCAATGCAGGAGGCCGGTATCGATTATTATATGATCCCTACGGCAGACTTTCACAACTCTGAGTATGTGAACGATTACTTTAAGGTGAGGGAGTATTTCTGTAATTTTACAGGCTCCAATGGCACCTTGGTGGTATGGCAGGAGGGCGCAGGGCTGTGGACAGACGGCAGATATTTTATCCAGGCTGAGCAGGAGCTTGCAGGCACTACTGTGGAATTGTTTCGCATGCGCGAGGAAGGGGTTCCCACAATCACGGAATTTCTGCAGCAGAACATGAAGCAGGGCCAGACCCTTGGCTTTGACGGCAGAGTAATTCCTGCCCAGACAGGCAAGGAATATGAGAAAAAGTTTGCTGACAAGCAGATTTCTATGGTATATGACAGAGATCTGGCAGAGGGAATCTGGACAGATAGACCAGCATTCCCCGCAGGCAAGGTGACTGTGCTGGACGAGGAGATTGCAGGCAAGAGCTTTGAGGAAAAGCGCGCTCAAGTAATGGAGAAGCTGGAGAAGGAGGGGGCGGATGCATTTCTACTGACAAAGCTGGACGATCTGATGTGGCTCTTTAATATCAGAGGCTGCGATGTGGAATGTAATCCCGTGGCCATTTCCTATGGTTACCTGACCAAGGAGCGCACGGTGCTGTTTATTCAGAAAGCTGTGCTGGATGACACTGTAAAGGCATACCTGGACCAAAAGGGCATAGAAACAGAAGAATACGGAGACGTAGTAGCATACCTGGAGGCGCTTCCTGTGGAGGGAAAGATTCTGGTGGACGAGCGTCACTGCAGCTATGGCCTATACAAGACACTGGCAAAGACACAGACCTTGGTGGAGAAGAAGAATCCCACAGAGCTTTTGAAGGCAGTGAAGAATCCAGTAGAGCTGGCAAATATGGAGAAAATGTATCTGAAGGACAGTGTGGCTCTGACGAAGTTCATCTACTGGTTAAAGAAAAATATCGGAAAGATAGAAATCACAGAGATCACAGCGGCGGATAAACTGGAGGAGCTCCGAAGGGAAATTCCAGAGTGCATTGGACTGTCCTTCCCCACCATAGGCGGGTACAAGGCCAACGCTGCCATGATGCACTATGAGGCCACACCGGAGAGCTATGCGGTACTGAAGCCTGAGGGGTTATTCCTGGTAGATTCTGGCGGGCAGTATCTGGGGGCCACCACGGATGTCACCAGGACCATTGTGCTGGGACCGATTTCCGATGAAATTAAAATGCACTACACAGTGGTGGCAGCGGGTATGCTGCAGATGACCAACGCCAGATGGCTGCATGGCTGCACCGGGCGGAATCTGGACATTCTGGCACGTCAGCCTATCTGGAACATTGGCATGGATTACAAATGCGGTACTGGCCATGGTGTGGGCTATATTCTGAATGTACATGAGGGACCTCAGAATCTCTCCTGGCAGTATGCAGACGGCAGGCCGGAAACTGTCATTGAGGCCGGCATGAATGTGACCAATGAGCCTGGCATCTACGTGGAGGGTAGCCACGGCATCCGAATCGAGAATGTGATGGTGGCGCAGAATGATGTGAAGAATGAGTATGGTCAGTATATGCACTTTGAGACACTGACCTGGGTTCCCATCGATATGGAAGCTATTGATGAGAAATATATGACAGAGGTGCAGCGGGCTTACTTATATAAGTATCAGAGAGAGGTGTATGAGAAGCTCTCCCCCTACCTGGATGATGAGGAGAAGGCGTGGCTGTTGCGGGAGACCCGGGCAGATGGAACCTTCCTTCTGAAGAATTAGCAGACCTGTCTGGACAGGTTTATTAAATCGCTATAAAATATCTTTCCATTTCTTGACTTTTGAGTTCAGGTTTGAGATAATGAAAGGCGATAGGGTGAAATCACCCAGAAAAAAAC
>CANRZC010000145.1 GCA_947644185.1 uncultured Acetatifactor sp. | reverse complement strand
GCCATACATCGTAGGCCGTCAGTTTAGACATATCAATTTTTTTCAGCAGCCACTCTTTGTTGCCATAGAGCAGTGTCTTGTAGCCTGCCTCTGCAATGGTGTCCATAAAGGCTTTTGCAATTGTAGTCTTTTCCTCCCTGCTCAAGATATCTATTCTGGCAGTGTCATTCTCCACTGACTCCATATCAAAGGCCACTGGGTAGCTAATTGTGTATTCCCTTAAGTTCTCTATGACCATATTGGCCTCCTCTTTGGCCTCAGCCTCAGAGATAGCTTGGGAGTAGAAGTAGACACCTACCTCCAACCCGGCGTCGGTAGCTCTTTTGATATTGTCCTGAAAATATTCGTCCAGAATCAATTGTCCTGTGCCGTAGCCTCTAGCACCCAGCCGCAGCATGACAAAATTGATTCCAGCCTTTTTTACCTTGACGAAATCCACATAATCCTGAAACTTTGAAATATCCACACCCACATAGGAAACCTGCTTGCCATTCTCATAATACTTCATCAAATCCGACTGGCAGACCAGCTTTGTAAAGTCATATTCATGCTTCGGCAGATAGGGACTGATCAGAACCCATTCCTCCTTTCCGTCTGCGTACTGCACCAATGTGTGCTTTCCATCTGTAGACGGATCATTCTCCGGCTCTTCGGTCTCCTCCGGCTCACTCGTAGCCTTTGGCTCGTTGGTCTCCTCTGGATACATGTCCCAGAAATCAAAATCCTCCGGGTGCAGCTCGCTGCCATTTACCAGTTCATTGGTCTCTGGGTACAAGATAACAGGAGACGAGCCCTCCTGTGCAGCCTGGGCAGAGTCTGCCTGCTGAGAACCATTTACGGCTGTGCTCTTTTTGGGCTTATGATTGAGAAACAATACCATCACCAAAATCACTGCCACAAACGCAGTCACTGCCAAAATTGACAGAACCACTGTGGGTGCAAGGCTGGAATGATCGTCAAAATCCTCTGGCATTTTCATAGTCGTCGCCTCCTTTCCTTTTCATAACTCCCCCCCTCATGCCGTCTATGGCGATTATTGTGCGCTAATACACTTCTTCGGACACTTTTCCACGCAGGTTCCGCATCCTGTACATTTTTCCTGATCAATAGTGGCATGGAAATCCTTCACTGTCACAGCCTGGCTGGGGCAGTTTCTCATACACAGCCCACAGCCAATGCAGCCTACCTCACAGGCCTTCATGGTCACTGGTCCCTTGTCTTTGGAGCTGCAGGCAACCACATATTTTGCATCGTAGGGGATCAGAGAGATCAAATGCTTTGGACAGGCCTCCACGCACTTTCCACAGGCCTTGCAGTTTTCCTTATCTACCACAGCCACACCATTTACTACATGAATGGCATCAAACGGGCAGGCCTTCACACAATTGCCAAAGCCAAGACAGCCGCTATTGCAGGACTTCGGTCCACCACCAGGCACAAATCCCATCATCTGACAGTCCTGGGCCCCATAATATTCATAGTCCTGTTTGGCCTTGTCGCAGTCTCCCTTGCAGGCTACAAAAGCCACCTTTCTCTCGGCAGCTCCTGCCTCCACACCCATAATGGCAGCAATTTTCTCTCCCACAGGAGCTCCCCCCACAGGGCAGGCATTCACTGGCGCCTCCCCCTTTGCTATGGCGGCAGCCAGACCACTGCAGCCTGCATAGCCACAGCCGCCACAATTATTGCCTGGCAGTGCAGCTAACACAGCTTCCTCTTTCTCGTCTACCTCCACTCGGAATTTGATGCCTGCCACACCCAAAAAAAGTCCTACAAAAATCCCTACCACGCTTACCACAGCCGTGGCTGTCAGAACACCGGTTATACTCATCGTCTGCCTCCCTCCTACAACAAACCTGAAAATCCACAGAAGGCAATTGCCATCAATCCTGCTGTCAATAGCACGGTAGGCATACCCTGAAAGGATTTGGGAATATCATTGTACTCCAGTTTCTCGCGGATTCCCGCCAATATCACAATGGCTATGGTGAAACCTATCGCTGTGGCAAAGCCGTTCACGATGCCAGCCAAGATCCCATACTCCTTCTGTACATTGGTGATTGCCACACCTAGCACCGCACAGTTGGTGGTGATCAGCGGTAGATAAACCCCCAGCGCCTCATAAAGGGCCGGCATGGCCTTGCGCAAAAACATTTCCACAAACTGCACCAATGCAGCGATTACCAGAATGAACACAATGGTTTCCAGATATTCTACATGGAACTTGACAAGCACAAAGCGATAGATTACGCCGGCCACTGCGCTGGCAAGGGTAATGACAAAGATCACGGCAGCGCCCATGCCCGCAGCTGTATTCGTCTTCCGGGATACACCCAAAAAGGGGCAAAGTCCCAGAAACTGGCTAAGCACCACATTGCTCACCAGAGAGGAACCGATCAAAATGACAAGCAGCTCTTTTACATTCTCCATTCCCATTTATCTGTCCTCCTTATCCAGGTCCAAAACATCCATGGCTCCATTGGCAGATTTCCCTGTGCCATTCTCATCATAGAAACGCTTTGTACAGCCTTTTTCAGAACAGTTCATGCAGTCCTCACTACAGCCAGAGCCAATCTTCTCATAGCTCTTCCCAGCCTTTTTCCGTACATTTTTAATGTAATTCTGCAGTGCTACCAGCCCGGCCAGCACAAAGAACGCCCCAGGTGCCTGCCCAAAGATACGAATCGGCACAAAGGAATCTGGCAAAATCCCCATGCCGAACAGTTCTCCCGCACCCAGCAGTTCTCTCACTGCCCCGATACAGGTCAGGGCAAAGGTAAAGCCCAATCCCATACCAATGCCGTCAAACAATGAGGGGATCGCTGGATTTGAGTAAGCGTAGCTCTCCGCTCGGCCCAGAATGATGCAATTAACCACAATCAACGGAATATATACACCCAGCGACTTATTCAGCGCCGGAATGTAGGCCTCCAGCAAAAGCTGTACCGCTGTCACAAAGGAGGCAATGATGACGATAAATGCTGGAATCCGTACCCGATTGGGAATAATATTCCGCAACAGGGAGATAATCAGATTGCTCAGCGCCAGTACCACCATGGTGGTAAGTCCCATACCCAGGCCATTCATGGCCGAAGTAGTCACGGCCAATGTGGGACACATGCCTAACATCAGCACAAAGGTGGGATTCTCTTTTACCAGACCATTGTAAAGTCTCTCTCCCGCTTTATTCATGAGAAGCACCTCCCTCCATCAAAGCATAAGCCGCCTTCAGTCCTCCATTCACCCCGTTGGTAACGGCTTTGGTGGTTATTGTAGCGCCGGCGATGGCATCGATCTCATTGTCTGCAGCAGCGCCTGCTTTCGTGTAGGCAAAGCTGTCCACATTCTTTTGGTGAAACTGCGGCACCAGCACATCCCCTGCCAACATTCCCAGCCCTGGCGTCTCGGATATCTCCAGAATAGAAATATCATTCAGCACTCTGTCATTGGTCACACCCAGATACAATACAATATTGCCGCCATACCCTTCCGTGGTAATGGATTCTACCACTACGCCCAGCCTGCTGCCATCATTGCCCAGGGCCCAGTAGACACTTCCCAGCTTTACTCCCATTGCACTCAGCTCCTGGGTCAGCACATCCTCCGGCTCATATTCCATTTTTTCAAAAGAAGCAGCCTCTTTAAATACAGCCGCACAGGCCTCCTGGATAGCCTTCTCCTGCTGTATGCGGATACGGTCTTTGGCAATCAAGGTAATGGCAAAAAGAATTCCCGCCTCTTTTAACATCACACGGATATCACTCTTATTTTTCACGGCGCTTTCCTCCTTTCTGGTACCCAAAAGCAGTAGGCTTCGTATACTTTTCAATCAGCGGTACCAAAAGATTGCCCAGGATAATGGCATAGGAAACGCCCTCTGCACCAGGGCCAAAGATGCGGAAGATTCCCGTCAACAGCCCAAGGATAGCTCCAAATACATATTGTCCCTTTATGGTAATGGGTCTGGTTACATAGTCGGTTGCCATGAAAAATGCCCCCAGCATCAAACCGCCACCGGACAGCTGCGCTGCCAAATAAGCCGGATGAAATCCATGTCCACCAAACAGTCCTATAAAAAGGACGAAGGTTACTATGTAACTGCCAGGAATCCGCAGGTCGATGACGCCTAGCAAAATCAAGATACAGGCTCCAATCAGAATAGCGATTACAGAGGTCTCGCCAATGGTACCTGCAGTCCGCCCAATTATCATATCCAGTACATTCACAGCTTCCCCTGCCTTTAGCGCTGCTAACGGTGTAGCCCCTGTATAAGCATCGCAATCAAAGGCTGTCATTGCCGTGGGGAAGGATATCAGTAGAAAGCATCTGCCAGCCAATGCGGGATTCATAAAATTCTGCCCCAGGCCGCCAAACAGCATCTTTACCACAAGGATGGCAAACACACCACCTAGCGCTGCCATCCACAGCGGAATGGTTACCGGCAAGTTTAATGCCAACAATAAGCCTGTTACCACAGCAGACAAGTCTGTGATAGTGGTTTTCTTTTTGTACAATCCAAAGAAATATTCTGTGAGAATCGTACTGGCAATGGTCACCGCAATGACCGCCAGTGCTCTGGGTCCGAAGTTATAGATTCCAAAGCCTGCCGCTGGCATCAAGGCTACAAGCACCGCCGCCATGATCCCATTGGTGGCCACTCTGGAACGAATATGAGGATTCGATGATACTTTGAACAATTCGCTCATAATTTTCTCTCCTGGTTTCCTATACTAATTTCATTTTTTCTTTTTTGCCAACTGAATCTTCCGCATAGATTTAATCTGTTGGGTCAGAGGTCTCTTTGCCGGGCAAATGAAGCTGCAGCAGCCACACTCACAGCACTCCATACCATGATTTGCAAGGAATGCCTCCTCGTCAAAGCGCTCTGCGTAATCCGCCAGTCTGCTGGGAATAACCCTTCCTGGACAGACCTCCACGCAGCGACCACAGTTAATACAAGGCCCTGGCTCCATGGCTGACACATCATCCTTCGACAATGCCAACAGCGCTGTAGAGGTCTTGGTGGTAGGCACATTCAAATCAAACATACTAAATCCCATCATGGGGCCTCCACAGATAAGCTTCTCAGGCTGAACCCGATAGCCACCTGCCGCCTCCAGCAGCTCCTGGTAGCTGGTACCTATTTTCACCCGGAAATTCTGAGGGTTCCGAATAGCATCTCCGGTAACGGTAACAATGCGCTCCATCAGTGGCCGTCCCTCCATGACTGCCCGGTAGACCGCCACCACAGTATCCACATTGTTCACCACACAGCCTACATCTGCAGGAAGCATGGTGGAATTTATCTTTCGCCCAGTGGTGGCGTAAATCAGCTGCCGCTCACCGCCTTGAGGGTACTTTGTCTTTAAGGCTTTGACGGAGATCCTTGGGTCATCCCTGACCATGCCACTTAGCAATGAAATACAATCCGGCTTATTGTCCTCCACTGCCAGAATCCCTGTGGCATTGGGAAACAGCTGCAGGATAATGCGCAGTCCCCCTATAAGCTTCTCTGGCTCTTCCAGCATCCTGCGATAATCCGATGTCAAATATGGCTCACACTCTGCACAGTTGGCAATGACATAGTCAATTCTCTCCGGCTCCTTTGGAGACAGCTTTACATGTGTAGGGAATCCTGCTCCCCCCATGCCTACGATTCCGGCTTCTTTTATGATGCCAATCATTTCCTCCCGGGACAGAGCTTTTGCGCTATCCCTGGTCACAAAGCCCACGTCCTCGTACTGCCCGTCATTCTCCACCACAATGCTCATCACCAGGTCGCCGGTAACCACTCGCCTGGTTTCAATGGCCTTCACTGTGCCGGATACCGTTGCATAGATAGGAGCTGAGACAAAACCGCCACTCTCCGCAATCTTCTGTCCTGTGAGCACCCTGTCCCCTTTTGCCACAATGGGCTTGGCCGGCGCGCCAATATGCTGCGACAAGGGATATACCAGCTCACTCCCTGGCAGAATATCCGCAATCGGCCTGTCTTTCGACAAATCCTTTCCATCATAGGGATGTATGCCCCCCACAAATGTCAACTTTGCCATGTTATCTTAAGTCCTTTCCTAAAATCTTTCTTACCATATTTACAGATACTTTAAATATACTATTTTTTTTCGGAAAATACTACTGGAATTTTCAAAAATGTGTTATTATATACATGGAAAAAATATGAAAACGGAGGTAATCATGAGAATATCTGAGGAAACTTTGGAGAACTTTTCGGTTCCCTATCCATTGACAACCTCGCTTACCTTAACGCTGACATTCTTTTTTTCCTCCATGTAAT
>CANRZC010000144.1 GCA_947644185.1 uncultured Acetatifactor sp. | reverse complement strand
ACGGCTGTCACCCCCGTAAAAAGGGCCGATGATAATGGAGGCAAAGACAAAGATCTGCCCGTAGGCAATCACCTCTGCGTTGTCAATAAAGGCGGAAATAATCACATTTCGGGCAAGATAGCAGACAAGGGTGAGGACACTGCCCAGACTGACTGTAAAGATGGCAGTGCTGCGGATAATCTGACCCATGCGCTTGAGATTGCCGGCGCCAAAGTTATAGGAAATGGCAGGCTGCAGCCCCATGCAGATACCCATGGCCAGCATAGTGATGACCATGCCCAGCTTGCCAGATACACCCTGGGCAGCCAGGGCCACAGAGCCATAACCGATGACCATGCGGTTGGCAATGATATGGGACAGGCTCATGAGTAGCGTACTGCAGGCCATAGGGACGCCTAAAGACATCACTGTCCAGGAAATTTGTGGATCCAGGGAGAAATTCTTCGGGGAAAGAGACAGGGCAGGCTGCTTTTTGGTAATATAATAGAACAAGTAGACGCAGCTAACACAGTTGCCCAGCACAGTGGCGATGGCGGCACCGGCCACATCCCAGGAGAAACCTAAGATAAACAGGGCGTCCAGAGCAATGTTGGAAAAGGTGCCCAGACAGTTTGCAATCATGGACTCCCTGGCGGCTCCGTCAGCCCGAATCACATTGGCGAACACATTGTTGAATAGGATAAAGGGAGCTCCAAGAGCAATGATGCGCAGGTAACGGATGGCGTCAGCCTTTGTATCCAGATCCGCACCCAACAGATCGCAGATGGGGGCAAGAAACAGATTGATGACAATGAGGAATACCATTCCCAGGGCTAATGCCGCATAGCAGCAGAAGGCGGAATAGCGCTTGCAGCTATCCATATCCTTCTTCCCCAGAGCCAGAGAGATGGCAGTACAGCCGCCGCTGCCGAACAGGGTGCCCAGTCCAGACAGAATGGAGAACATTGGGGCGCAGAGGGAGATGGCGGCAATCTTGGCAGGATCGTTGGTCTGGCCGATGAAAAAGGTGTCGGCCATGTTGTAGATGATCATAACCAGCATAATCACCACTGCAGGTAGGCTTAAGTTTAGCAGTAGCTTGGGATAAGAAGCTTTCTCTAACATTTCTTGATTTTTGTTCATAGGAGATACCATCCTTTCAAAGTCCAATTTTTAAATTTATACACTTGTCGAATGAATGTAATTCTATTATAATAGCTACAGGTGTAGAAAACAACCGTCAATTTATGTACAAGTGTCGAAATAATAGAGCCAGGAGGATAGTTTTATGAATGTCAAAGGAAACCAGAGAACTGTGCAAACCGAAAATAAAATAAAGTGGGTCTTTTTGAACCTGCTGGGAGAAAAAGATATCAGCCGGATATCGGTCAGTGAGATCTGCAGCAGAGCCAATATCCACCGGACCACGTTCTATGTCCACTATAAAGACGTGGCGGATCTGATGGATCATTTGGTGGCGGAGATGTATCAGCAGATGATGGACATATTCATGGAGGAGGGGAAGGGCATGCGGGCCCATGGATTCAGAAAGCTTTTTGAATTGGTGGGGCAGCACAGGAGCTTTTTCAATATGTATCTGGGAGCCATGGGAGGTGTAAACCTGACCTATGACAGGCTGCCTGTGGAGTTGCGGGACAATATAGACAAAATTGTGCCTATTATGGGCTTTGCCTCCAGGGAGGAGCTGCTGTATCACCAGACCTTCTTCTGTGAGGGCCTGTCCGCTGTGATACGCAGGTGGGTCAGAGAAGGCTGCAAGGAAAGCCCAGAGGAAATGGAGCGAATCATTCAAGCGGAGTACAGGCCTAATCGGGAGATCTTTGTATCATCGGAGAATTGACACTTTTTACTTTAGCTCCAGCGTCCTCTCGTAGGCGGCGATGACAGCATTGATCACGGCGCCTCGGAAGCCTGACTCTTCTAGCTTGCGCACACCCTGGATGGTGGTGCCCCCAGGAGAGCAGACAGCGTCCTTCAGGGCAGCGGGGTGCTGGCCGGAGACAAGAGCTAACTTTGCCGTGCCAGCCAGCATCTGTGCCGCCAGCTCCATAGCCTGTTCTCTGGACAGACCGCAGGCTACGCCGCCGTCAGCCATGGCCTCTAAAAAGATATCCGCAAAGGCAGGGCCGCAGGCAGAGACAGCGGAACCGGCATCCATCCGGAATTCTGGGATGGAAGAAAATCTTCCGGCCCAGGCGAAGGCATTGAGGAACACCTGCAGGGCTTCCTCTGTGACATTTTCGCTGTATGCATACTGTACCATACCTTCTCCGATGGACACCGGGGTATTAGGCATGATGCGGATAACCGGATAGGCTCTGCCTGCCAGGTCCTGTATTCTGGCAATGGTCAGGCCTGTGGCCATGGTCACCAGAAGGAAGGGGCTTTCTCGCAGCGCCAGCACAGGAGCGATTTCCGCCAGAACCTCTTCCATCAACTGGGGTTTTACACCTAAAATAATGTAATCCGCCTCTCTGGCGATGTCCTGATTATCTGCGGTTCTTGCCTCCAGCTCCTGGGCCAGGGCCAATGCTTTTTCCGGGGAGCGGTTGGCCAGAAGAATCTGAGAACCCTGGATATTGTGCCTGACAGCCTGGGCCAGCGCACCGCCCATATTACCTGTGCCAATAAAACCAAAAACCGTATCTTTCTTATCCATGTAATGTATCTCCTGAAAATTATTCATGACAATAGAAGACTCGCGAAGCGTGGATTCTATTGTATGTCAAAACCAAGGGTGGGGCATGCAATCTTCACAGGCGGACCTGCCCTTCGCCGTAAACCACATATTTATAGCTGGTCAGCTCCTCCAGCCCCATAGGCCCTCTGGCGTGCATTTTCTGGGTGGAAATGCCGATTTCTGCGCCTAAGCCGAATTCCCCGCCGTCTGTGAAACGGGTGGAAGCATTGACATATACGGCGGCTGCGTCCACTCCATTTAAGAAATGTTGGGCCTTAAAGTAATTGGCGGTGACGATGCACTCTGAATGTCCTGTGCTGTGAGCCTGGATGAAAGCCATGGCCTCCTCCATGTCTTTCACCGTCCGCACTGCAAGGATATAGTCATCATATTCCGTATCCCAATCCGCCTCCGACGCAAGTGTGGCCCGATTGCCCAAAATTCTCAAGGCTGATTCATCTGCCTGAAGCTCCACTTGATGGCGGTCTAGCAGTGGCAGTGCCTTTGCCCAGAAGGCCTGGGCAATGTCTTTTTGTACCAGCACACATTCTACCGCGTTGCACACAGAAGGGCGGGAGCATTTGGCATTGTACAGAATATTGGCTGCCATGTCCAGATCAGCCTCGCTGTCCACGTAGATATGACAGACGCCCTCGCCAGTGCGGATCACTGGGACGCTGGCCTCCTTTGCCACGGTGCGAATCAGCCCTGCCCCGCCCCTGGGAATCAGCACATCCACGTAGCCATCCAAATGCATCAGCTCCGTTGCACTTTCTCTGCTGGTGTCCTGCACCAGACTGATGCAGTCCGCAGGCAGACCTGCAGCTAGCAGGGCCTCCCTCATCAGGGACACTGCAAGGCGGTTGGAGTGGATGGCCTCTTTGCCGCCCCGCAGGATACAGGCATTGCCTGATTTTAAGCACAGGGCTGCCGCGTCCACGGTGACATTGGGCCGGGCTTCGTAGATGATGGCAATGACGCCTAAGGGCACTCGCCGCTTTCCAATGATAAGGCCATTAGGCCGGGTTTCCATTTTGTCTATTTCACCGATGGGGTCGGACAGGGAGAGGATCTGTCGGATGCCCTCCACAATTCCGTCAATGCGCTCTGGGGTTAAGGTGAGACGATCCAGCATGGCCGGGCGCATTCCGGCCTCTCTGGCAACAGCCACATCCTTTGCATTTGCGGACAGCCATTCCTGCTGTCTGCCTTTCAGAATGTCTCCAATAGCTTTCAGGGCAGCATCTTTTTTCGCTGTGCTTGCAGTGGAAAGAAGATAGGCAGCGGATTTTGCAGATTGTCCCTGCTGTTGTAATGTGGTCATTTCTATTCCTCCTGATTTCCAGTTGAAAAACTGTGAGCCTTTTGAAAAAGGCATGTCATAATAGCGGGATTACTGTGCCAGAAACCGCGTGCCAATTGCTGCTCCTTCCACAATGCCATAGAGGTCCTCCATACCAGCTCCATTGGCTATGACCATGTCACAGCCAGCCTCCATGGCAATGCGTGCGGCGGAGAGTTTAGTAGCCATGCCCCCAGTGCCTCGCCAGGTGCCGGCACCGCCAGCCATTTCCAGAATCTCCGGGGTCAGTGCAGTCACCTGATGCAGAAGCTTTGCCTCTGGGTGGGTCTTTGGGTCAGCGTCATAGAGTCCGTCGATATCGCTGAGCAGCACCAGCAGATCTGCCTGGCACAGCTTTGCCACAATGGCGGACAGAGTATCATTGTCCCCTAGAACCTTGTGCCGACCAGTTTCGATTTCTGCAGAGGAGACAGAGTCATTTTCATTGACCACCGGGATGACGCCCATCTCCAGCAGGGCAAAGAAGGTTCCCTTTAAGTGCTCCTTCCGACAGGTATCCTCCACATCCTCTCCGGTCAATAGAATCTGTGCGGTAGTTTGGCCATATTCTGAGAAGAATTGATCAAATATATGCATCATCCGGCATTGCCCCACTGCCGCAGCAGCCTGCTTCATCCGAAGCTCTCCAGGGCGATCTTTCATGCCCAGCCTGGATGCCCCTACGGCGATAGCACCGGAGAATACTAGAATCACTTCATGCCCCATTCCATGCATGTCCGAGAGAATCCGGGCCAAGAGCTCCATGCGCCTTAAATTTGGTGTGCCGGATTCATGGGTCAGGGTGGAAGTCCCTACTTTGACTACAATACGTTTTTCTTTCTGTTTCAAGATGCTACCTCTCCTGTAAAAGATAAACCGCCATGGATCTACCCACTGTGTCTCATTGACACAGGTTCTGAAACCCTGATCAGCAAATTTAACCAAGTATAGCACAGGTTCCTGGAAAATGAAAGAAAAATCTTAAGGTATTAACATGAAACAATTACCCCTAGTGTAACAGTTCAGACAGGGCACTGAACTGTTACGCTGATGCACACAAAACGCAAAAAAATGCGTTTTGGCGCCCGAAAGTCTCGCAAAATTGCATAGAAATGTGTCCATGGGACACATTGCAATTATTGACTTCGCGGTAACGGGTGTCTGAACTGTTACCCCTAGCAATACCCGCTGGCCTGTAATTCCCACATTTTACAGTATTCTCCGTTCTGGGCAAGGAGTTCGGCATGGGTTCCCTGTTCTACGATCCGCCCATTTTTCATCATATAAATGCAGTCGGCATCCCGGGCAGTGGCCAGCCGGTGGGAGATAAAGATTACAGTTTTGTCGACAGCCAGTTCTTTCAGCTCCTGATTCAACTGATACTCTGCGGCTGGATCCAGCGCACTGGAGGGTTCATCCATGATGATCAAGGCATGGTTTCGGTACAGGGTTCTGGCAATGGCCACCTTCTGACTTTCGCCTCCGGAGAGATTGACCCCATCCTTCTCAAACTCTGTGGTGAGAGGGGTTTCGATCTGGTATTTCAGCTTCCGGGCGCCCAGATCAAATTTGGCCTGGTGCAGGGCGCGCTCTACCTGATAAGTCTCCTCCTTTTCCATGGTGCACAGATCCATGACCACATTTTCCCGCAGGGAGGCGGCGTAGAGGCGATAATCCTGGAAGACAGCGCCGATTTCCTTCCGGTAATCAGGAAGCGGCAGGTCTTTGATATTTTGACTATTTCTCAAAATCTCACCATTCGTGGGATCATAAAGCCGCATCAGCAGCTTGACAAGTGTGGTCTTGCCTGCTCCATTGTAGCCAACCAAGGCAATTTTCTGCCCCTTTTTGATTTCCAGGCTGATGTCATGAAGGATTTCCGCAGCAGGCTCATCCTGTGGGGAGGTACCTTCTTCTGCGCCATTATCCCTGGCATTCTCATAGGAAAAGCTCACATGGGACAGGGTGAGCTTCTCAAAGCTTCCCTGGAGGGGCTGATTGCCACTTACCATTTTTGGTTCATAAGCCAGAAAGCGTCTTATTTTTTCGATAAAGGCTCCATTGTAGGCAAACTGGGGCAGGTATCCTACAAGCTTGCCAGAGCGCTTCACCATTCGCCTGACAACAGACAGGAGAATGACAATGGCGCTTAAGGAAATACTGTGCTGAATCATGGCCCTGTACAGCAGGTAAGGGAGATAAACCGCGTAGAGCAGGAAATAGGAGGGGGGAATCTGCGCCGTACATTCAGGAATCAAAAGTCCGGAAGCGCTATCATAGC
>CANRZC010000143.1 GCA_947644185.1 uncultured Acetatifactor sp. | reverse complement strand
GTCACAGATACATATTCTTGATTCAGAGACAATCGATAAAATCGCAGCCGGGGAGGTTGTGGAGCGCCCCAGCAGCGTAGTGAAGGAGCTGGTGGAGAATGCTATCGATGCCAGGGCTAGGGCTGTCACAGTGGAGATAAAGGGTGGCGGAATCGAGTTCATCCGCGTTACAGACAATGGCTGTGGCATGGAGGGAAGTGAGCTGCGCAAGGCTTTTTTGCGCCATGCCACCAGTAAGATAGCGGACGCAGGGGATCTGATGCAGATTTCCAGCCTTGGGTTCCGGGGGGAGGCTCTTTCCAGCATCGCCGCGGTAGCCAAAGTGGAGGTCATCACCAAGACCGCGGACAACATGACAGGGTGCAGACTTACGCTGGAAGGGGCAAACGAGACAGGCTTCGAAGAGGTAGGCGCGCCGGATGGGACGACTTTTCTGGTGCGGAACCTTTTTTTCAATACGCCGGTGCGGCGGAAATTTTTAAAGCAGCCTGTGACCGAGGGCGGCTATATCGTAGACCTGATGGAGCATCTGGCCCTGTCCAGACCGGATATTTCTTTTAAGCTGATTGTAGGCGGACAGATGAAATTCCACACTTCCGGCAACGGGGACCTGAAGGAGGTCATTTACCGCATCTACGGGCGGGATACGGCAGGGGACCTGGTACCCATTCAGACGGAGAAAAACGGGGCCCGGGTGGAGGGATATCTGGGAAAGCCAGTACAGGTGCGCTCCAACCGCAATTTTGAGATTTATTTCATCAATGGCCGGTTCATCCGCAGCAATGTGGTGTCCAGGGCTGTGGAGGAGGGCTATAAGGAATATCTGATGCAGCACAAATTCCCGTTCTGTGTGCTGCATATCACCATGGACCCAGGGCGGGTGGACGTGAACGTGCACCCCACGAAGATGGATGTGCGGTTCGATGATGTAATGGGCTTCAGCAATTTCCTCATGGAGGCCGTCAGGGAGGCGCTCTGCAGTAGGGAGATGATTCCCAAAGCCTCGCTGTCCACGGAGCGGGAGCTGCGGGAGGCCAGGAAAGAGGAGCTGAGGGCACAGGCGAAGCAGGCTGCATTGGGGAAGAAGACTGCCCCGGAGCCCTTTGAGCACCGGCGTGGGAATGCATACCGGGTGATGGAAGAGGCCAGGTATGAGGCGGAAAGGCCGGAATCGGCAAAGTTCCCAAGGAATCCCGTGTGGGAGCGGGTGAAAGGCAGCGCGGCAGAGAACCTGCCGGAACCTGCCAGGGCTGTGCCTGCAGCGCCAGAAGCAGAGTCTGCCGCAATGACAATCACAAGTGCAGCAGCTGCTCTGGCGGAAGCTGGAGCAATGACAGCTGCCACAGATGCAGCAGCAACGGAATTTATGGAGGAGGAAGAGCCGTTCTTCACGGAGACCTCGGAACTACCGGAGGAACCCGTGGAAGAGGAGCCTTTGACAGAGAATCCCTTATCTGGGAGTGCCATGACAGATGTGGGGACTTCGGTTTTCCCCTCCATTGCAGCAGTACAGTTGGACCAATCTTTCCGGCCCGCAACTGTAGATGAGGCCGTGCAGCAGGGACATCCTTTCGCGGACGAGCCTGAGACCTACAGCGGCCAGCAGATGAACCTCTTCGAGGAAAAAATCCTCACCCTGGAAAATCGCAGCCGTTTCCGCATCATCGGGCAGGTCTTTGAGACCTACTGGCTCATCGAGTTTGAAGACAAGCTCATGATGATAGACCAGCATGCGGCCCATGAAAAAGTAAACTACGAGCGGCTGATGAAACGATACCGGGAAAAAAGCGTTCTGTCCCAGGGCCTGATGCCGCCGGCAATCGTCAGCCTCTCCGGCCAGGAGGAGGCTGTCCTGAAAGAGCATCTGGACACCTTTACAGCCCTGGGCTTCGAGGTAGAAGCTTTCGGTGGCAGCGAGTACGCCCTGCGCAGCGTTCCGGTAGACCTCTACGGCTGTGACGAGCGGGAGATGTTCCTGGAGGTGCTGGACAGCCTCCTGGACGGAACAGGCTTCGGCAGCATCCGGGTCATTGAGGAAAAAATTGCCTCCATGTCCTGTAAAGCCGCTGTAAAAGGGAATAATAAATTGAGCACTCCAGAGGCGGAGGCGCTGATTGACGAGTTATTGACTCTGGACAATCCCTATAATTGTCCCCACGGCAGACCCACCATTGTGACCATGACAAAGGCGGAGATGGAGCGGAAATTCAAGCGGATCGTGAATTGACAGGGCTTTGGATAGCATAGATGAAGCCAAATACTTGATGAGGGAGCAATATGTTCGATAAATATTCTTTGATACAGCGACTTCAGGAGCTTCCCTTTTCGAAAGAGGAATACTGGGTTGTTGCTGGAGGCGCTATGGTTCTACATGGATTTCGCCCCCAAACACATGATATTGATTTGGGATGTAGCTCGCTCCTGGCAGATAAATTGGAGCAACAGGGCTATGCAGTTTCACGCTGCAAAGATGGAACCAGAAAAATCTTATATTCTGAAAATGTAGAGATTTTTGAAAACTGGATTGAGGGTTCAGTGGAAACCGTGGGCGGCGTTCCCGTTGTGTGTGTAGACGGACTTATACGGATGAAAAAGAAGCTTGGCAGGGAAAAAGATTTAGCGGATATTGCATTAATCGAAAAGGCAAGAGGAACCTCCAAACCTCCCATGGTCATTCTCTCAGGCCCCACTGCGGTGGGGAAGACAAAGCTGTCGATTGCCCTGGCAAAGGCCATAGGGGGCGAGATCATTTCGGCGGACTCTTGCCAGGTCTACCGCCACATGGACATTGGCTCTGCCAAAATCACAGAAGAGGAGATGCAGGGTATCCCCCATCACATGATAGACATCCTGGATCCCTGGGAGGATTTCAGTGTGGCGGTATTCAAGGAGAAATGTGAACAGTGTCTCCCCGGGATATATGAGCGGGGCCACATCCCCATTGTGACCGGAGGCACTGGCTTTTATGTCCAGGCGCTGCTTAGGGACATCCAGTTCGGCTCTGGCGGGGAAGCAGCCGCAGAGACGCTCTTTCCAGAAGCTGGTGCATCTGCAAGAATACCTTCGGCTCCAGTAGGAAACGAGAGCATGGCTCTTGGAGTCGCTTCAGCGGAAACCGGAACCTACCGAGCCCGCCTGGAGGAGCTGGCAAAGCAAAAGGGGGCGCAGCATCTCCACCATATGCTCCGGGAAGTTGACCCCGCCTCCGCCAACGCCATCCACCCAAACAACCAAAAGCGCGTTATCCGGGCTTTAGAATTTTTTCATTTGACGGGAAAGCCCATATCGCGCCATAATGAGAGGGAACGCGAAAAGGAATCCGCCTACAACGCCTGCTACTTCGTCCTCAACGATCGCCGGGAACGGATTTACGAGAATATCGACTGCAGGGTGGATGAAATGCTCTGCCAGGGCCTGGTAGCCGAGGTGGAGCGCCTGCGGGAGATGGGGTGCCAGCAGGGCATGGTGTCCATGCAGGGACTGGGCTACAAGGAAATCCTGGCCTATCTGGAGGGCGAGACCTCCCTGGAGGAGGCTGTAGAGACCATCAAGCGGGACACCAGACATTTCGCCAAGAGACAGCTCACCTGGTTTCGCCGGGAGAGAGATGTCACATGGGTGGACAAGGAAAAATTTGACTATGACGAGGAAAAAATACTGGAATTCATGCTGCAGGAATTGCGAAAAAAAGACATCGCGGCTTCTGCACAGCAGCAGAATGACAGGGATAATACACAAGATTTGCAAAGAGAAGGAGGGCTGCCAGCGGGCAGCATCTGAAGGGAGAAATGACAGAAATAGAGAATATGTATGCCCAGATGGGTATTGACAGAGAAGTCTACGCATACGGAGAAGCCATCCTGAAAAGGCTGGCAGGGCGGTTCCAGAAGATTGACAAAATCGCGGAGTACAATCAACTCAAGGTAGTAAAGGCCATGCAGGAATGCCAGGTCAGTGAGGCCTGCCTTCTGGGCACTACCGGATACGGCTATAACGACCTGGGCAGGGATACATTGGAAGCAGTCTATGCAAAAATCTTCCACACGGAGGACGCCCTAGTGCGCCCCCAGATTACCTGCGGCACCCATGCTCTGGCCCTGGCCCTGATGAGCAACCTTCGCCCTGGGGACGAACTGCTCTCCCCTGTGGGAAAGCCCTATGACACCCTGGAGGAGGTCATAGGCATCCGTCCATCCAAAGGCTCCCTTGCGGAATATGGCATAAGCTACAGGCAGGTGGATTTAAGAGAAGATGGCAGCTTTGACTACGAAGGCATAAAAGAAGCCATAGGACCCCGGACCCGCTTGGTGACCATTCAGCGCTCCAAAGGCTACCAGACCAGACCTACTTTTTCAGTAGAGCAGATAGGAGAGCTCATTGCTTTTGTGAAGAAAATCAAGCCAGATGTGATTTGTATGGTGGATAATTGCTATGGCGAATTTGTGGAGGAAAAAGAGCCCAGCGATGTGGGGGCAGACATGGTCGTGGGGTCCCTGATCAAAAATCCGGGAGGAGGTCTTGCTCCCATTGGAGGATATATTGCAGGAACCAAAGAATGCGTGGAGAATGCTGCATTTCGCCTTACTTCTCCTGGACTTGGCAAGGAAGTGGGGGCCTCTCTTGGGATCCTGAAAGATTTCTATCAGGGTCTGTTTTTAGCGCCCACAGTCACTGCGTCTGCGCTGAAAAGTGCTATTTTCGCGGCAAATTTATATGAGAGGTTGGACTTTGCCGTGATTCCAAATGGCAGCGAAAGCAGGCATGATATTATTCAGGCCGTGACCTTTGGCACGCCGGAAGCAGTCATTGCTTTCTGTCAGGGGATCCAGGCAGCCGCACCTGTAGACAGTCATGTGACGCCGGAGGGGTGGGATATGCCCGGGTATGATTCCAAAGTTATTATGGCGGCGGGCGCTTTCGTGTCAGGCTCCTCCATAGAGCTTTCCGCGGACGCGCCGTTAAAGCCTCCCTACGCGGTATACTTTCAGGGCGGTCTCACCTGGCCTCATGGGAAATTTGGTATTCTGAAATCTCTTCAGGCCCTTGTAAACAAGGGATTGCTGAAGAAGGACAGCCTAAAGCTGTAGCTTTGTGTAGAAAAAACTCAAAATAAAATCTATGATTTTTGTATACAGTGAATGGTTTTTGTGGTACTATAGAAGCGTGCGTACAGGAAGAATCATCCAGGGACGCTATCAGGATACGGTATTTATAGATACCGCAGGACAAAAGAAAGAGGTATCGGCTTGAAGAAGATAAACTGGGTACTGCTGGTACTGATACTAGTGGGATTCGTCATTGGCAGGTTCATCGGCACTTACTTTTCAGGCACATTTTTGAACTACGGGCAATCCTTCGGGATGAGTTCACCAGTGGTGCTTGATTTAGGTTTCATTGTTTTGACCTTTGGTCTGACTATTCAGATAACCATAGCAAGTGTCATAGGTGTCGTAATCGCGCTGGTGGTATATCGTTTTATCAAATAGTCCATGGGTGGTCGCAGGAAGGGCCACTTCAGATGCGTCGGAGAAGGGAAAGGAGACGCATGGGCAAGGAAAGAACGAAACAAAAGAAAAGTATACCAGTGAAGGATGCTTTGAAGACAGCGGCAGAACTTCCCTATGAGAGATTCCTGCGATTTGGACCAGAGAATCTGACAGAGATAGAATTGTTAGCGATCATCCTGCGCACTGGCACCAGAGACAATCATGTGCTGCAGGTTGCCCAGGAGGTTATGAGTTTGGCCAGATACCCAAAGGAAGGGCTTTTAGGGCTGTATGACGTGACTTTGGACGAGCTTATGAGCATTAAGGGGATCGGCCAGGTCAAGGCAGTTCGGCTGAAATGTCTGACAGAGCTCTCCATGCGCATGAGTATGGCAAAAGCCAGAGAAGGCCTGAATTTCACCAGCTCTGGTCAGGTGGCTGCTTACTTTATGGAAAAGCTGCGACACCGAGATACAGAGTGTGTGATGTTAGCCTGTGTGGACGCCAAGGGACAGTTGATCTGTGAGAGAAAGGTATCAGAGGGCAGTGTCAACATGTCATTGATCTCTCCCCGAGAGATTTTTCTGGCAGCATTGGAGAGTCGAGCGGTGAATATCCTGCTGGCGCACAACCATCCAAGCGGGGATCCTACACCCAGTACATCTGACAAGGAGCTGACCAGAAATGTGAGAGAGACTGGGGAAAGGATAGGAATCTGTCTTCTGGACCATGTCATCATAGGTGATAACTGTTATGTCAGCTTTAAAGAGCAGGCATGGTTTTCATAGGTTTTGACAAAAGTTTTTACAATTAGAAAGGGGTTGTCATTTTGGCAAACAATGCATTCGGTATCGATTTAGGCACCAACAACAT
>CANRZC010000142.1 GCA_947644185.1 uncultured Acetatifactor sp. | reverse complement strand
GAAATTTTTTATGAAGCTTTTTTATTCAAGTGGCAAACCCGGGAACCTTGAAAAATAGGAAACCCCATGATAGAATATGGATACCGTGACAACACAGTGGAGGAGGACTACGAAAGATGTGGGCATTCATTTTTGGTGCGCTGGCTCTGGGCTCTATCCTGGGTATCCTGTACCTGATCAGCAGATTCGCTAAGTTTCAGATCATTCAAAAAATGGCGAGAGGAAAAAAGCTCTTGGCATTCCTTTTGGGGATTGTCCCAGTTCTGCTCCTTGTATTTGCCATCCGGGCCGGACTTGGAAGCATCAATGCCGCCATCAGTATCCTACACTTGATGGCTGTATGGTTGGTTAGCGATTTAATTAGTAAAATATAGAAAAGCGGCGGGGGAAAAAATTTACAAAATATTACGCAGGAGTCTTCGCCATGGGAATTACCACAGTATACCTGATCTGTGGGTGGTTTCTGGCGAACCATGTGTGGCGGGAAGCGTACAGTGTGGAGACGAAAAAGGCAGTGGGAAGTCTGCGCATTGTGCAGTTCGCGGATTCCCATGTGGGCAATACCTTCAGCGGAGAAGGATTCCAGAGATGGGTGGATGACATGCAGGCAGAAAACCCGGACATTGTGGTGATCACAGGGGATTTTGTGGACGATGACACCTCCAAAGAGGACATGGAGGCGGCCTGCGCAGCGCTGGGGACCCTGCGGACCACCTATGGGGTTTACTATGTCTTTGGAAATCACGATAAGGGCTATTATGGCCCGGCATACAGGGGATATAGCGGAAACGACTTAATTGTAGAGCTGGAGAAAAACGGTGTGACGGTACTGGAGGATGAGATTGTGCTGTTGGGAGATCAGTTTTACCTGATTGGACGGCAGGATCGTTCTCAGGATCAGATGGGCATGCCCAGAGCAACTATGGCTGAGCTGACCGCTGATCTGGACCCAGACAAGTACAGCATCGTCCTGGATCACCAGCCCTATGACTATGAGGCCCAGGTGGCGTCTGGCGTGGACCTGGTGTTGTCTGGCCATACCCATGGGGGGCAGCTGATGCCCTTTAACCCTATGGGAGAGTGGATGGGCCTGGATGACAAGAGGTACGGCCTAGAAAGGCGGGGGAGTACAGATTTCATTGTGACTTCCGGCATTTCTGATTGGGCCATTCAGTTCAAGACTGGGTGCAAATCAGAGTATGTGGTGGTGGATATTCAGGGAATCTTGTGATCAGAAAAGGAGGAATCTCTTGTGAAAGTTTTATTTATCGGCAATAGCCATACCTTTGTACATTACGTACCGTTGCGTGTATCAGCGTTTTGCGCAAAGCATGGACGAGACATTGAGGCAGTGATGCTCACGCATCCTGGCATGGGATTGGACTGGCATCTGCAGCAATCTCAGACCTGTTATAATCTGATATATGGCAGCTACGACGCAGTTGTCCTGCAGCATAACGCCCATCCCTTTCCGGGGAGAGAATCGCTGCTTACAGCCGGAAAAGCTATGGCGAAAATCGTGCCGGAGAAAACGAAAATCTACCTTTACATGACATGGAGTGAAAAGAAAAATCCTTGCGGACAGAACGATATGAGTGAGGCATATGAAGCTTTGGCCCGGGAAATTGACGCAGGACTCTGTCCGGTAGGGCGTATTTGGTGGCAGGTGGCAAGGCTGCATCCGGAAGAAGAGCTCTACTTTACAGATGGCGAGCACAGCTCTGTATTGGGAGCATCTCTTTCGGCAGCGGTAATTGGCCGTACCTTGCTGGAAATGGAGATCACTCCAGATGATTGTTACAGAGCCAGGATCATGATATCTGATCCGCCAAAAACCTCCAGATTCCTATGGGTTTGGATTTTGCAGCCAAATCTCTGGGAACAGGAGGTTTTTTCATGGTAATTCACAGGAGGAGAGGAGCTATCATTCAAAAAAGTCATTCTCCCGAAACTGCAGAGAGTATAACTGCTGATAGGTACCGCCTGCGGCCATAAGCTCCTCATGGGTGCCACGCTCTGTGATGCGGCCACCTATGACTACGGCAATTTCGTCTGCGTTTCTGATAGTGGACAGGCGGTGGGCCACCACCAGAGTGGTGCGGCCCTTGCACAGCTCGTCCAGGGCCTGCTGAATGAGCACCTCGGTGGTGTTGTCCAGGGCACTGGTGGCCTCGTCCAAGATCAATATGGCAGGATTCTTTAAGAACACTCGGGCGATACTCAGTCGTTGCTTCTGGCCTCCAGAGAGCTTCACCCCTCGCTCGCCGATCTCCGTGTCGTAACCCTTTTCCAGGGTCAAGATGTAATCGTGGATATTGGCCCGCTTGGCTGCCTCATACACTTCCTCCTGTGTGGCGTCCGGGCGGCCGTAGAGGATGTTCTCCCGAATGGTGCCCACGAAGAGGAATACATCCTGCTGGACTATGCCGATGTTGCGGCGGACAGATTCCATGGTCAGATGTCGGATATCCTTACCGTCAATTAAAATGGAGCCGTCTTTCTCCTCCAGCTTGTAGAAATTGGGCAGCAGATGGCACAGAGTGGTCTTGCCGCCCCCAGAGGGGCCTACCAGTGCCAGCTTGCGCCCTTTTTCCAGGCGCAAATTGATGTCGTGGAGGACTTCCTTGGAATCATCATAGGCATAGGTCACATTTTTGAATTCGATGACTCCCTGGACATCCTTTAGCTCCTGGGCATCTGGGGCATCCTGTTCCGGCACAGCATCCATGATTTCCACAAAGCGTTTAAAGCCGCTGACTCCGTTTTGGAGCTGCTCCATGAATCCAATTAGAGTATTCACAGGATTGATGAAAAGGTTTACGGACACAATGAAGGTGGAGTAATCACCGAAGGATATCCTGCCTGCATAGAGGAACAGGCCACCTGCAATCAGGATGAACACATTGAAAATGTCTGTTACGAAAGCAGTGGAGGAGTGGAACATGGCCATGGCGCGATAAGCTCTGCGGGAGGCGTCTACGAATTGCCTGTCACCCTCCCTAAACTTTTCGATTTCCCGTTTACTGTTGGTGTAAGCCTTTGTCACCCGGATGCCAGTGACACTGCTTTCCACGGCTGCGTTGATAGTGGCGTTGCTCTTGCGGCGGTCATCAAAGGCCCGACTCATGGCTTTGCGAAAGTGCAAGGTCACCACCACCAGAATCGGCACGCAGGCGAAAATAATCAAGGTCAGGATCGGATCGATCATGACCAGATAGGCAAAGGACAGGATAATCATCACAGAGCTGATAAGCAGGTTCTCAGGTCCATGATGGGCCAGCTCGCTGACCTCAAACAGGTCGCTGGTGATGCGGGTCATAATGCGGCCGGTCTCGTGGTTGTCATAGAACTGGAAGGGTTGCTTCTCCAGATGGGCGAACAGGTCCTGACGCATCTGGGACTGCATCTTTACGCCGATGACATGCCCGTAATACTGCACAAAATACCGCAATGCCATGCGGACAATGTACAGGGCCAGCACAATCAGGCCTGCAATGACTATAGTGCTATACATTTTCTCAGGGATGTACACATTGAGCATTTTGTTGGTGACGATGGGGTATACCATGCCGATGACAGAGATCAGCAGGGATGCCAGCATATCCAGGGTCAACATTTTTCTGTGGGGTTTATAGTAGTAGATAAAGCGTTTCAGCATGACTTTTTAGTGTTCCTTTCCTCTTTTTTCCGGTGGTACATAGGACTTACATTTGAGATACTCTGATTCCGGGCAGCCGTAGAATGGGCCATCGCAGGGCTTACGCTGCATATTCCGCAGCTCCTCCAGCTGGGATATCACCTGGCCCAGAGCCTCCTTGTCCAGGCGGTAGTGAGTGTAATAGCCCCTTTTGACCCCCAGCACCAGCCCTGCCTCCCGCAGGACCTTCAAATGCTGGGACACCGCTGATTCCGACAGCCCGCTGCGCATGGCCAGGGCGCGGACGCAGTAGCCGCGGCTGGACATAAGCTGCAGAAGCTGGAACCGCCTGGGCTCTCCCAGGGCCTTCAGGATTTTATCGTCCATGGTTTTGCTCGCTCCTATTTTTCTTTTTTGCTAAATGATACCATAGGAATCGCTTCGCGACCCTGCTATCTAGTATATCATACTAATTTAATTTAGCAAGTGCTAAATCAGTGAACAAGAAATGATAATAAAATGATATAAAATTCCCGTAGAAAAATAGAGAGGAATAGGTTATTATGGATAAGAAAATAGAAAATCTGGAGAGAGCCCTATAGTATGGAAGGACAGACTTTACCAGAAAGGAATGGCGAGGAGAAAATGATATCGAGACCAATTCGCATTATTATTGTAGGCATGGGTGTCAGATCCATGATTTATGCCCGTGAGGCGTTGGAGCATCCAGATTTGTTCCAGATCGTGGGAGTGGTGGACATTAATCCCGAACGGGTGAGAACCGCCCAGGAGACCTTTGCAATACCGAAAGAGCATTGCTTTTCCTCTGTGGAGGAGCTGGTGAAAGTGCCAAAGTTCGCTGACGGCATCATCAACGGAACCATGGATCAGCAGCATGTACCTACCTCCCTGCCTTTGCTGCGGCACGGATATGATATTCTGTTGGAAAAGCCCTTTGCGGTAAACATGCAGGAGGCGGAACGACTGCTCAATTGTGAGCATGTGACCAAAAGACATATCATGGTCTGTCATGTGCTGCGCTACGCTCCCTTTTACCGGAAGATTAAGGAGATTCTCACAGCGGGAGAGATCGGTGCAGTGGTAGACATCAGGATGGCGGAGCAGGTGAGCTATTTCCATGAGTCAGTGTCCTATGTAAGGGGAAAGTATGCCTCCCCCCAGATATGCGGCTCTGGTATGCTACTGTCCAAATCCTGCCATGATATCGACATTATGACCTGGCTTATGGGAGGAAACCAGCCTGCCAGTGTGTCCAGTGTGGGAAATGTATTTCAGTTTAAGCCCCAGATGGCTCCAGAGGGTGCGGGAACTCATTGCCTGGTGGACTGTCCGATAGAGCGGACATGCCCTTATTCAGCAAAGCGCCTGTATATAGAGCACCCCCAGCGTTGGACAGGCAATATCTGGCATGACATTGGATATGAGAAGATATCCGAGGAGGAAAAGGTGGCGCTGCTGAGCAATCCTGAGAATCCCTTCAGCCGCTGCGCATACCGCTGTGATCTACAGATCGTGGACCATCAGTCTATGCTGGTACATTTTGCAGACGGCGCTACGGGTACATTCTCCATGAACGGAGGCGCCACTGCGTCAGGCCGACATATCCACATTACAGGCACCAAAGGTGAAATCCTTGGGCTCTTTGAGGAAGAGCGGTTTAAAGTACATCGCATTGCACCAGATGCCCCTGGAGGCAGGACAACGGAGGTGGTGGACGTGTCTGATGCCCAAAACGGAAATGCCCACGGAGGCGGAGACCAGGCTATTATCCATGATTTCGTCACATTGCTCCGGGGGGAGAAGCCCTCTCCCTGCTGTACCACGCTGGACGATTCCATGACAGGACACAGGGTGGTGTTCCGGGCAGAGGAGTCCCGGAGGAGAAACGGGGCGTTGGTTATGGTCTGAGGATGCAGTCGAGGAAGTTTTATAAAAAGTTCGACACTACTGGCGCAGTGGAAGGCACGCCGGTGGTGTCGAGGCTTACTTCTCCAGAAGCCATTCCGCAATATGGCAAGCTTCAATAACCAAATATTAATACATCAGCGGACACACGCTTCTAAAATGGTTCCGGCATCTCCATTTATGCATATTGATTGCTTCGCAATCTCCTCTGGACATCCTGCTTCCCTATAATTGACACAGGCATACATCGCCCTCTGATTCTCTGCAGTCATCTGCCAGAACGGATATTTAATGATGCCAGGCGTATTATAACCAATGCCAAGCTCTAAAAATAAAATCCGCAGATTCTTTCTGGTGCGTATAAAATCATGGTATCTCTTTGCTGCTAAATGCCACCCCTCATCCTCCACAAATCTGTTGTCCGAACGCAGATTCGTAGTCAATGGCTTTCCGCAATGGGGACAGACCGGTAAAAGTTCAAGGGGAATCCGCATATCCTGCTGCCTCTCCATCATTTTGCGCACCATATTCTCATTCTCAAAAGTTTCCTGACAACAAGGCTCACTGCATTGGAATAAACCATAATCTCCCTGGGTATAAAACAGCCTTTTTTTATCAAATCCGGCTTTTTGGAAACAGTGATCCACATTCGTAGTAAGCACAAAGTAATCCTTGTCTTTCACAAGCTGAAAAAGTCTGTCATATACCGGCTTCGGCGGATCCATATACCGATTGATATAGATATACCGGCTCCAAGATTGGTGGAAAGATGAAAAAGCCGCAGTTGAAGCGAAGTATGCGAAAAA
>CANRZC010000141.1 GCA_947644185.1 uncultured Acetatifactor sp. | reverse complement strand
GAAACAGACAGGAGCTACACTAAGATAAATCATACAAAGAAAATCTGGATGGTCAGGAGCTTGCAAAATATCCGTTAATTTTGGGGCAGCATATTCTCATGCAGAATTGACCCAGAGGGGAAGCCAGAGAAACGGTTTCCCCGGAAAGGAAAAAATGGCAATGGAGGCACATCGCATAGCAGTGATATCAGACACCCATGGCATATTGCGGCCGGAGGTATTGGAGCAGATAGAAAGCTGTGAAGCGATCCTCCATGCCGGGGATATGGACAATCCTGAAATCCTTCGGAAGCTGAAGACCATCTGCCCTATCTATTGGGTGGCAGGCAATGCGGACGCAGACTGGGCAGAGGACGGGCCGAAGACATTGACAGTAGAATTATACGGCTTTCGGATCTACATGATACACAATCGAAAACAGATGCCGAAGGAGCTGCCGGAATTGGACATTGTAGTGTATGGCCATTCTCATAGATACGAGAACACCAGAACAGGCAAGACTACATATCTGAACCCAGGTAGCTGCGGTCGGAGGAGATTTCGCCTGCCATTAACCATGATGATTCTCACATTATATCCAAAATCCCATGAAATGGCTGTAGAAAAGATCCAGTTGGCAGCACCGGATGCATCTGATTCACCTGCAGGAGAAGCGCAAAAGCAAGGCTCAGAAAAGCTAGAACCCCAAAAGGACATGCATGGGCTGGTGAAGACCGTCATAAAAGATATGAACGCCGGCAAGCCTGTGGCAGACATGGCCTGTAAAAATCGGGTGGACCCGGATTTGGTGGAGCAGATATGCCGTATGTACGCCACCCATCCCGGCGTGGATGTGGATGGTATCTTGGACAGGATAGAGCGGAGGAACCTGTGAGCCAAATCAGTATATTTGGGTGGAGATTTTTAAAGTTTAGATAAATTTCGGTAGTAAAGACAGGGCGGGCATGGTAAAATATTTTTACAATGTAAACGGACAAAGCAAAAATATTAGAAAGGCATGGTCACGATATGTACGATGTAGCAATCATAGGCGCAGGCGTAGTAGGCGGGATGTTAGCCAGGACATTGGCAGCATATGACCTGAAAATCTGCATCCTGGAAAAGGAGAACGATGTGGCGATGGGGTCTACCCGAGCCAATTCCGGTATCGCCCACGCAGGATATGACGCCGAGGAGGGAAGCCTGAAGGCAAAGCTGAATGTATGGGGCTCCCGACTGATGGAACAAGTTACCAAGGAGCTAGGGGTTCCATACCGCAGAAATGGATCTCTGGTCATAGGATTTGGTCAGGAGGACAGGGAGACCATTGAACAGCTTTACACCCGGGGGTTGAAGAACGGCGTGGAAGGTCTGCGCATCATTGACGGAGAGGAAGCCAGAGGTTTAGAGCCAGCCCTTTCCCAGGAAGTGACCTGTGCTCTCTATGCGCCCTCAGCCGGTATCGTCTGCCCCTACGAGCTGGCCATTGCCGCGGTGGGAAATGCCATGGACAATGGCGCGGAGCTATTGTTGGACTTTGAAGTGGGACATATTGAAAAAAAGGGAGATTTCTATGAAATCCTTCCGGCGAACTGCCCGGAGACCTGTGAACCCAGTGCAGATGCTTTCCGCGTACACTGGGATTCACGCCAGGTCTGCGCCAGGTATGTGGTGAACGCCGCAGGAATCTACGCTGATGAAATCGCCAAAATGGCAGGGGATACTTCCATACAGATTCACCCCCGCAGAGGGGAATACCTGCTGTTGGACAGAGAGTGCGGAGACCTGGTATCCCACACCATTTTTCGGACACCATCAAAAAAAGGAAAAGGGATCCTGATTACCCCTACTGTGGACGGAAATCTATTGTTAGGACCTACCTCTGTGGACGACCAGGATAAGGAGGACAAGGCCACCACAGAAGAAGGAATCGCCCAGGTGATGGGAAAGGCCCAGGAGAATGTGAAAAATCTTCCTCTGCGCAAGGTGATCACCTCCTTCACAGGGCTGCGCTCTGCGGGGAACACAGGAGATTTTATCATCAATTCGCCGAAAAAGGGCTTCCTCAATGTGGCAGGCATCGAGTCCCCGGGACTTACAGCTGCGCCTGCTATCGCCGAGTATGTAAAGGATATGCTGGCAGAGCAGGGTATGCCTTTGAATCCAAAGGCGGATTATCAGCCTCTTCGTAAGCCCGTCTATGCCTTCCGAAATGCCTCAGCAGAAGAGAAGAACGAAATGATACGACAGAATAAAGCCTATGGCAGAGTGGTCTGTCGCTGCGAGACGGTTACAGAGGGAGAGATCATAGCGGCAATTCACCAGAATCCTCCTGCCAGAGATCTGGACGGCATTAAGCGCCGCACCAGGGCCCAGATGGGCAGATGTCAGGGAGGCTTTTGCATGCCATATCTGGCGGATATCCTTGCCAGAGAGCTGAAAATACCCTATGAGGAAATTACAAAGTCCGGCCCAGGATCTGAAATCAATATCGGAAAGACAAAGGAGACGAATGGAAAATGACGGATTTGGTGATAATCGGAGGCGGACCGGCAGGCATGAGCGCGGCGGTGGCTGCCTATGAGAGCGGCGTGAGAGATATCCTGATACTAGAGCGGGACGGACAGTTGGGAGGAATATTACAGCAGTGTATCCACAATGGCTTTGGACTCCATCGCTTTGGGGAGGAGCTCACAGGACCGGAGTATGCCTGGAAATATGAAAAACAGGTGCGGGAGCTTCCTATTTCCGTGAAATTAAATACTATGGTGCTGTCTGTGACCCCTGAGCGGGTGATCACAGCCACCAACGAGGAGGAGGGCATTTTCACCATACAGGCAAAGGCCATCATCCTTGCCATGGGCTGCAGAGAGAGGCCAAGAGGGGCATTAAACATTGCAGGGACCCGGCCAGCAGGCATTTACAGCGCGGGCACGGCCCAGAAGCTGGTGAATCGCAAAGGGTATCTTCCGGGAAAGAGCGTGGTCATTTTAGGCTCCGGGGATATCGGCCTGATCATGGCCAGGCGCATGACGCTAGAGGGCGCAAAGGTCAAAGCTGTGTGTGAGCTAATGCCCTATTCCGGCGGACTTGCCAGAAACATTGAGCAGTGCCTCAACGATTTTGAGATCCCCCTGAAGCTGAGCCATACAGTGGTGGAAATTCATGGCAAAAAGCGGCTGGAGGGGGTCACCATTGCCAGAGTGGATGAGAACCGCCGCCCCATTCAGGAGACAAAGGAATACATTCCCTGTGACACCTTACTTTTGTCCGTGGGACTGATTCCGGAGAATGAGCTGTCCCTGCAGGCAGGAATCCAGATGGACCCTGTCACAGGAGGGGCTTTGGTGGATCAGGACAGGCAGACTTCTCAGCCAGGGATTTTTGCCTGCGGCAATGTGCTGCATGTGCATGATCTGGTTGATTTCGTGTCTGAGGAGGCCGCTATTGCAGGGGAGAGCGCGGCGGCGTTTATCCGGGAGACGGCAGGGAAGGAATGCGACATTCCAGCACCGACTGACGTTTCCCAGGAGACAGAAATTCCTATGGGAACTGATATACATGTCATACCAGACGGAAAAGTACGGTATACCGTTCCTCAAAGAATTACAAAGCACAAAGATTTCACCCTGTATTTCCGGGTGGCGGACAGATACCGGAATGTGAAAATCAACCTTATTTCCGATGGAAAAGTCATCCATTCTGTCCGCAAACCCAAAGCTGTGCCAGGAGAGATGGAGAATATCAAGGTGAAGAAAGCGCTTTTAGAGGGTGTGTCCCAGCTGCGGGTAGAGTTGGAGGAGCTTGACTAAACATAAGATTAGCCACAACAGACGGAGGGAAAACCTAATGGAATTTGGAGAAGAGGAGTATGTGTGATGACGAAACGTGAGATGACTTGTATCATATGCCCCATGGGCTGCTCTTTGACAGTGGAGATGGAGGGAGAGGAGGTGACCTCCATAAGCGGCAATACCTGTAACCGAGGCGCTGCTTACGCGGAGGCGGAGGTGCGCCATCCCCAGAGGACTGTCACCAGCACCATGCGCTGTGACAACGGCGATGTCCTGTCTGTGAAGACCGACAGGCCTATTCCAAAGTCAAAGGTCATGGATTGCATGGAGCTGATCAACGCCCATGTGGCTACGCTGCCAGTGGCAGTGGGACAGGTGCTGCTGCGGGATGTCTTTGGCAGCAACATAATCGCTACGGAGAATAAGCCCGCTGTGTAGAGCGCAGTGGGTGCAGGCTTTGAGAAAAGACAGGAAAAAGAGGTGGTTAAGTGAATCAAAAATTGAAAGAGAAGATACTGGAGTCGGTTTCGGCAGTGCTGCCTATCACGGGAATCGTGCTGCTGTTAAGCATACTGCTGGTTCCGGTGGATCTGGGAACCATGGTAATGTTTTTGGTGGGAGCGATTTTACTGGTTATTGGAATGGGATTTTTCCAGTTGGGGGCAGAGATGTCCATGACACCTCTGGGGGAAGGTATCGGCGTCCAGATTTCCAAAGCCCGCCACATTCCTTTGATTTTTCTGATAGGATTTTCCATGGGAGCCATCATCACCATTTCCGAGCCGGATCTCCAGGTGCTGGCAGAGCAGGTTCCGGCCATCCCCAATCTGACCCTGATCCTTACAGTGGCAGTGGGAGTGGGCATTTTCCTGGCGGTGGCCATCCTTCGAATTCTGTTTCAGATTAACTTGTCTACCATATTATGTGTGCTCTATGTCATCTTAATCGGGCTGTCCTTTCTGGTGTCAAAGGATTTTCTGGCAGTGGCCTTTGACTCAGGAGGTGTGACTACAGGCCCTATGACAGTTCCCTTTATCATGGCAATGGGTGTAGGTCTGGCCTCGGTCCGCGGCGATAAAAATGCTTCCAGCGATAGCTTCGGTCTGGTGGCGCTCTCCAGTGTAGGGCCCATTTTGGCAGTGCTGATTCTGGGAATGTTTTTCAGCCCCGGGGAGACCGCGTACAGTGCCTCCTCTGTGGCCCATGTAAGCACCACCCAGGATGTGGTGAAGGAATTTGTGTTCAACATGCCTCCCTACGTGAAGGAGGTGCTGATATCCCTGCTTCCTGTGGCAGCAGTGTTCGCGTTGTTCCAGAGGCTGACTCGCCGCTATCCCCGCAGACAGGTGAAGCGTATCACAGTGGGTTTTGCCTATACATATCTGGGACTGGTGCTTTTTCTATGTGGGGTCAACGTAGGATTTGCGCCATTGGGCTCTCTGTTGGGCAATAAGATTGCTGACCAAGTATGGAGATGGCTGCTGGTGCCCATCGGCATGCTCATAGGCTATTATATTGTAAAGGCCGAGCCTGCCATCCAGGTGCTCAACCGCCAGGTGGAGGGCGTGACCAACGGCGCTGTGTCCGCCAGGGCCATGAATCGATGCATGTCCTGGGGCGTGGCGGCCAGCGTGGGCCTGTCCATGATGCGGGTGCTCACAGGGCTTCCCATCCACTGGATCATTATACCCGGTTATCTCATGGCCCTGATTCTGTCCAGATTTGTGCCGAAGATGTTCGTTGGTATTGCCTTCGACTCCGGCGGCGTGGCCAGCGGACCTATGACTACCACCTTTTTGCTGCCCTTAAGCATTGGGGCCTGTCAGGCTGTAGGTGGCAATCTGATGACAGATGCCTTTGGGGTGGTGGCGCTGGTGGCGCTGACACCGTTGATTGCCATTCAACTGATGGGAATCGTGTACCAGTACAAGCTTAAGGTTACAGAGAGAGCTGTGGTACGGGAAGCAGAAATGCTTGTTATGGATGTTGCGGATGACATCATTGAATTCGAGGAGGGAGATGGAAATGGGGGACAATCATAAAACTATGTCTTTTCGATTGCTACTTTTGATTGCCACGCCGAAGCTGGTAGGCAAAGCGGCGGGCCTGTTCAAGGAGGGGAATGTCCCTTTCCAGTACATCTTCCACGGCCAGGGCACTGCTACCAGCGAGGTCATGGATATGCTGGGGTTGGACGGTGTGGACAAAAATATCCTCATGGCAATGCTGCCAAAGCCCTTTGCGGATGAAATGTTGAAAAAATTGCGGAAAAAATTGCATCTCGGGATGCCCAATACAGGGATAGCCTTTACCCTTATGATGTCAGGCAGCAGCGGGCATCTGGTTCAGCTCATGGAAGGTCTGGAGCCAGAGGAGAAAAAGAGTTTGATAGAGAGGAAGGAAGGGGATATGGCAGATCACGAATATAGTATGATTATGGCGATTGTAAACCAGGGCTTCAGCGAGGAAGTCATGAACGCAGCCAGGCCAAAGGGTGCTTCCGGTGGCACAGTGTTTCACAGCAGGAGAATCGGCAATGAGGAGGCCATGAAATTCTGGAAGATCAGCGTCCAGGAGGAGCGGGAGGTGGTGCTCATCCTGGCCCAGA
>CANRZC010000140.1 GCA_947644185.1 uncultured Acetatifactor sp. | reverse complement strand
AGGTGGTGGGGGAGCAGAAGCCTGCCAGATCCATGTTTGACACTGCCATGGAGAAGATGAAGCTGACAGAAGCTGACAAGCCTTTTATTATAATGATAGGAAATAATCTGAAGAAGGATGTGGCTGGGGCGAACCGCTATGGGCTCACCTCTGTGTGGCTGGATTGGTCTCCCAGATATTTTCATACAGTGGAAGAGCCGGACTGGCAGCCGGATTACATTGTGAAGACACCAAAAGAATTAAAGACGCTGATCGGTAAGCTGGAGGAAAAGTGCGTGGAAAAAAGAGAGTTACTTCAGCAGGTGAATGGGAAGATTGACAAGATGGTGGATGCCTTTTCCCATATCTTATACGAGACCGACGACACCTTCCTGAAGAATATGGAGAGCCATAACCTGGCAGGGGATGATATCGCAAAGTACCGGTACTGGGAGTGGACCCAGGGGGTGGGGCTGTTTGGATTGTGGAAGCTTTTCAGCTATGAGAAAAAGGAAAAATATCTGGATACCCTAAAGAAATACTATGACAGGCAGATTGCCATTGGGTTTCCGGCATTGAACGTGAATACTGCGGCGCCCTATCTGACCATGTCTTTCCTGGCGGAGTACACTGGAGAGGAAAAGTATCTCAAGCCTTGCATTCAGGCGGCGGAAGAGATCATGGAGCATTTTCCCAGGACGAAAGAGGGCGGCTTTCAGCATAAGACCTCGGACAGTGTCAATGCCCAGGAGCTCTGGGATGACACGCTGTATATGACAGTGTTGTTTTTGGCCAACATGGGACGGATTCTGGACAATGACAAGATGAAGGATGAGGCGGAGTATCAGTTCCTGCTCCATGACAAATACCTCTGTGACAGGGCCTCGGGCCTGTGGTATCACGGCTGGAGCTTTCAGGAGAAGAACAATTTTGCAGGGGCCTTCTGGGGCAGAGGAAACTGCTGGGTTACCATGGCTATACCAGAATTTCTGGCTATCCATGCCTGCAGCCAGCCAGTGAGAAGGATGCTGATCAACACGCTGCAGGCTCAGATTCACAGCCTAAAAGAATACCAGGATCAAAACGGCATGTGGCACACTCTGGTGGATGATGGGGATTCCTATGTGGAGGCCAGTGCTACCTGTGGATTTGCCTACGGCATCCTGAAGGCAGTGAAAGACGGACTTGTAGACAAAAACTACCTGGAGGTGGCAATGAAAGCGGCGGCTCCGATTCTGGACTACATATCTGAGGAGGGCGTGGTGAATCAGGTTTCTTATGGGACTCCAATGGGGCGGATCTCCAGAGATTTCTACAAGGAGATTCCGTTGAAGCCCATGCCCTACGGCCAAGCGCTGGCAATCTTGTTTTTGATGGAGTACAGAAGGAAGATTTGAATCCATAGAGAACCGGGAGGGGATGAGCATGAAGCTGGGACGGCAGTGGGATGAGAGGTTGCGCATATGGGACGAGGCTTTCGGGCGAAATCTGTATACAAAGCTGGGGGAGATAGCGCTTTCCGGCTTCACCACTGAGAAGCAACTGTCCCTGGAACAGGCAATGTGCCAGGACTTTCAGGCTTTTCCTGTGGGGAGAAAATGGGGGAAGAAATGGGAGTACGGGTGGTTCAGAGCCTGTGCGACAATGCCGGAGGAGGCGGCCGGAAAGCGCATTCTACTGCATTTAGGACCGGGACCGGAGATGCTGGTGTATGTAAACGGTGAGGAGGCAGGCTCCATTGACAGCAAACATGCAAAGGTGGAACTGACTGCTTGTGCCACCCCAGGTCAGCGCTTTGAGATTTATGCAGAATGCTATGCAGGGCATGGGGTCAGGCAGGAAGGGGCAGGGATCTGGAGACGGGGAGACATACCAGTGCCGGAGCCCTCCCCCTGTCAGTGCGTGGTGGAGAGCAGCCATTTCGGGATACACAATGAGGAGATGTTCGCAGCTTACGTGGACTACCATACCCTGTATGAGCTGTGGAAAGCCCTGCCGGACACGGAGCTTCGCACCATGAAAATCGGGGAGGCGCTGCAGCGCTTTACCTGTATCGCGGATTTTGAGGCGGAGGAGCCACAGCGCAGTGAAAGCATCAGAGAGGGCGTAAAAGTCCTTCGGCCTCTTCTGGAAAAAAGAAACGGAGACACAGCGCCAAAGTTCACGGTGTTTGGGCAGTCTCATCTGGATCTGGCCTGGCTTTGGCCTTTGGAGGAGACAAAGCGAAAGGCAGCCAGAACCTATTCCAATCAGTTGGCGCTGATGGAGCGGTACCCAGACTACAAATTTTTGCTCTGTTCTCCCACAGTGGTGGAATATCTGAAATTATATTACCCCAATGTCTTTAGACGTGTGGAAGAGAAAGTCAAAGCAGGGCAGTTTTTGCCAGAGGGAGCAGTGTATGTGGAGAGCGACACCAATCTGCCTGGGGGCGAGAGCCTGGTCCGACAGTTTGTCCTGGGCAAGCGGTGGTTTCAGGAAACCTTTGGCGTTGACAGCCGTGTGGCCTGGCTGCCGGATACCTTCGGCTTTTCTGGCGCCCTGCCCCAGATCATGAAGGGGTGCAGAGTGCCCTATTTTGCCACCCAAAAGCTCCTGCGCTGTGATCCGGAATGTCAGCAGTTTCCCTACAATATATTCTGGTGGGAGGGCATTGACGGCACCAGGATTCTATCCCATGTCTACAAGAAAAATAACGCGGTCTTTAGTCCCAGTGGACTCAGAGAGCGGTGGGAAAAGGACCGTGGTCAAAAGGAAGACATAGATACCTTCCTGTTTCCCTTTGGCTATGGAGACGGGGGAGGCGGCCCCACAGAGCTGATGGTGGAGACAGCAGAGCGCTGTCATGATTTGGAGGGAGTCCCCAGATGTACCATGGAGAGCCCTGTGGACTTTTTTCACAGATTATGTCCAGACTCTGTGAAAAATGTTTATTATGGAGAGCTGTATTTGGCATGGCATCGAGGAACCTACACTGCCCAGGCTGGAATCAAGAGAGGAGTTCGCAGGGCGGAGTATGCCCTGCGGGAGGCGGAGTATCTAGCTGGGCTACTGCGGCTTGCAGGCAGCTGGGACGCAGACTCTTGTGTGGACGGAGAGGAAGCGGTGTTGGAAAAGCTGGAGGAGCTGTGGAAGCTTTTGCTGGTACAGGAGTTCCATGATATCCTGCCGGGAACCTCCATAGAGCGGGTGAACCAGGAGGCAATGGAGGCCCTGGAGCGAGTGGAGCGGGAGAGCAGGGAGCTTGCCAGAGGACTTCTGGGCAGACTGGCAGGGGAAAGAGCAGTGTTCAACTCCTTAAGCTGGGAGCGAAAGCTGGGAGGGTTAAAGCTTCCAGCCTGCGGATATGTCAGGCTGCAGGAGGATCCAGGGCTGCGGACCCAGGACAGCGGATTTGCAGTAGCAGATGGTGGGGCTGGAGATTGGGGCAGAGGCCTATCAGCCGTCTTCGAAAACCACTATTATTGTGCCAAGCTGGATGCACAGGGGCAGATCATTAGCCTCATATCCCAGGCAAATGGGTATGAGTATGCAAAGGAGCCGCTGAATCAGTGGAGACTTTACCGGGATGTGAATGTGGACTATGACGCCTGGGAGCTGGGACGAATGTATGAGCAGACGCCGGAGAAGCTTTCTGGCAGCTGCGTGGTTCAGACGGAAAGGGACTGTCATGGCGGCATGACAGTGGTGGTAGCAAGACAGGAGAAATACTTTACTGCCACACAGAGAATCCGGTTTTACAAAGACAGTCCCCGCATGGATTTTGAGACAGAGATTGACTGGCAGGAGAGGCATCGGATCCTGAAGGCAGACTTTCCTACCACAGTCTACACAAAAGAGGTGCTCCAGGAAATTCAGTTCGGCTATATCAGGCGCCCCACTCACAAGTCCAGACAATATGAGCGCGACCTGTATGAGACCTGTCACCATAAATATGCAGTGCTGACAGACGGGGAGAATGGCTTTGCCCTCTTAAACGACTGCAAATATGGTCTCTCGGCCCAGGACAGCAGGCTATCCTTGACACTGCTTCGGGCCCCTGTGATGCCGGATATGAATGCAGACACAGGAGTACAGTGCTTTATCTATTCCATTCTGCCTTTCTCTGGGCCTTTTGTACACAGCAGGGTGACCCAGGAAGCCTATGAGTGCAATGTGAGGGTCACTGCCTGTGATTTAGACGGGAAGGTGATGGCAGATAATTTCGCTGGGCTCTCTCTGGAAAAGGAAACCTCTTTCTTCCAGCTGGAGGGTGGTCATGTGATGATCGAGACCTGTAAGCCTGCCTTTGACCGGAAGAATGGTGTGGTACTGCGGCTCTATGAGACAAAGGGCTGTGCCGGGGAGACAACGCTCTCGGTGCCGGCCTGTGTAGGCAGGGCATTTGCCTGCAATATGTTAGAAGAGGTGGAGGAGGAACTGACGCTTACAGAGGGAAGGCTTAGAATGGGGTTCCATTCCTTTGAGATCAGGACCTTGCTGCTTGAAATATCCCAGGAAACGGGACATAGGAAATCCGTAAGACAGGAGGCGTGAAGCAATGTATGATATTGGAATTGATGTGGGAGGCACTGGCATTACGGCAGGGCTGGTGGACGATGCGTGCAGGCTGACAGCCAGGAAAACCATTGCCACAGACAGGGAGCTCACAGCCCAGGGCATGGCAGAGACATTGATGCGTCTGGTGAGAGAGCTTATGGCGGAGAATGGCGTGACTTCCTCCAAAATTCGGACCATAGGCGTGGGGGTGCCGGGGACAGCAAACGCTTCCACAGGAAGGATAGAGTATGCCAACAACCTGCCTTTCTGCCAGGGAAATTTAAGGGACCTTTTGCAGGCACAGACCTCAAAAAAGATCTATTTTGAGAATGATGCCAATGCGGCAGCCTGGGGAGAGTATATGAGCCTTGACAAAAAGCCAGAGTCCTTCCTCATGGTGACGTTGGGAACCGGAGTAGGCGCCGGGATCATTCAGGACGGAAAGCTTCTGCGGGGTGTGAATTATGCAGCCGGAGAACTGGGGCATATGACCATCCGTTATAATGGGGTTCCCTGTAACTGTGGCAGGCGGGGATGCCTGGAGGCCTATGCCTCTGCGGAGGCGCTGATTGCCAGAGCCAGGAAGGCCATGGACAAAAAGAGGGAGAGTCTTCTCTGGGCGCTATGTGATGAAAATCAGGGAAATATGAACGCCAAGCTTGTATTTGACGCATACAGGCGGGGAGATAAGACGGCAGTAAAAGTGGTGACCAAATATGCAGAATACTTAAGCGAGGGCCTTGCCAATGTCATCAATATCTTACAGCCAGAGCTACTGTGCATTGGAGGTGGCATCAGCAGATCAGGAGATATTCTGCTTCCGCTGCTCCAGGACAGGGTGAGAGAGAAGATTTATTCCAGGGATTCCGCGAAAAACACAGAGCTGACAGTGGCAAAGCTGGACAATGACGCTGGGGTCATCGGCGCCGGGAAGCTGAGGCTCTGCAACGAAAATCAAAGGCTTTAGGAGGTGCGTATGGAGAAGCATTATCAGAAAATGATACTGGATACCCAGGACAGGGTGGTGAAATCCTTACAGATCCAGATTTTGGACAGGGAGAGTCCAAGGTATGGGGGCTTTGCGGATCCTACTGGGATCGTTCAGGCCAAGTATGCAATTTACCGGATTGCCAGCATGGTGGCAGCTTACTGCAATGAGGACACCTGCTTTTATCGGGATGAGAGGGTGTATGATCGGATCATGACAGGGCTTTCCTATGTAGAGCGGGTGCAGCATGACAGCGGACTGTTTGACTACATCACCTGCAACTTTTTCTCCGCGCCTGACACAGCCTTCTGCGTGAAGAAGCTGCTGCCTGTGTACCAGTATCTGAAGGCCAGGAAAGAGGGAAAAATTGGAACAGGGCTTACCGTGGCGGAAGCCGAGATTTTAGAGAGGGTGGAGGCCATTGTCCGCCAGGGCGCATACGGCCTTTTGGAGGGAGGATTCCACACACCTAACCATCGGTGGGCCATTGCCTCTGTGCTGATGAGCTGCAGCAGGCTGTTTGCCGAACCAAAGATGGAACAGGCAGCCCTTTCCTATTTGCAGGAGGGAATCGACTGCAATGAGGATGGGGAGTTTGCGGAGAAGTCCGCGGGAAATTATAACCGTATCAACAATGATGCCATGATTCTGCTGTCGGAGGCCACGGGGGATGCTTCCTATGAACAGAATGCTATCCGCAATCTGCGAATGATGCTGACCTACTGGGAGCCGGACGACAGTGTGTTCACAGCCAATTCCACCCGCTTTGACAAGGACAGGCTGATTTATCCAAAGGACTATTACATGGAATACCTGAAGATGGGAATGAAGTATCAAATCCCAGAGTTCCTACAGATGTGTAATACTATTTTTGAGATTGTGGACAGGCGCTGTATTA
>CANRZC010000139.1 GCA_947644185.1 uncultured Acetatifactor sp. | reverse complement strand
ATTCACCATGGAGCACTTCAGGTGAACCACCTCATCATGGGATAAGGGCAGGATATATTTTTCATATTCATTATAGCTCATGGCAAAGGTCATTGCATAGTGATTGCCTTTCCGGTACAAGGGATCCAGCTTCATGTACTCACAGAAATCATGCATCCATCCCATGTTCCACTTAAAGGTAAAGCCCAGTCCCTCTCCGCCAATCTCACCGGACACATTGGGCCAGGCAGTAGACTCCTCCGCAATGGTGATAAAGCCCGGATATGTACCCCGCACCACAGAATTTAAGTGCTTGAAAAACTCGATGGCCTCCAGATTCTCGTTCCCGCCATATTTATTGGGCACCCACTGGCCGTCTTTCTTGCCGTAATCTAGGTAAAGCATAGAGGCCACTGCGTCCACTCGAATGCCATCTATATGGAATTCCCGCAGCCAAAACAGCACATTGGCAATCAAAAAGTTCTTTACCTCTGGCTTGCCATAGTTAAAAATCTTAGTTCCCCAATCTGGATGAGACCCCAGTCTGGGATCCGGATGTTCGAAGATACACTGACCGTCAAATTCCGCCAGCCCGTAGGCATCTGTGGCAAAATGGGCAGGCACCCAGTCCAGAATAACGCCTACCCCCATCTGGTGCAATTTGTCCACCAGATGCATAAAATCCTTAGGACTTCCATATCGGGATGTGGGCGCATAATAGCCTGTGACCTGATAGCCCCAGGAGCCGTCAAAGGGATGCTCCAAAATCCCCATCAGCTCCACATGGGTATACTTCATTTCCTTTAAGTATTCTACAATCTTGTCTGCAAATTCCCGATAATTGTAAAAGCCCTCTGTGCCGTCTGGGTGCTTCATAAAAGAACCAATATGGCACTCATAGATTGCCATGGGCTGCTTTTGCACATCCTTGCCGTCCCGAGCCTCCATCCACTTTCCATCCTGCCAGGGGAAACCGTTTAAATCCGTGATCACAGACGCTGTACCCGGTCGGTATTCCGCACTGTTGGCAAAGGGATCCGCCTTATAAATCTTCCTGCCATTCTGAGCCGTAATCAAAAACTTATACATTTCCCCTATGTCTAGGCCCGGAATAAACAGTCCCCAGATCCCCACAGGCCCTAACTTCTCCATGGGATGCTTCTCCTCATCCCAGCCGTTGAAGCTGCCAATCACATGAACCTGAACAGCATTTGGGGCCCAGACGCCGAAATAAACCCCCTTTTTCCCCTCCTCTACAGACACATGGGCTCCCAATTTTTTGTAGATGTCATAATGGGTTGCCTGGGAAAAGAGATACTGATCAGCCTCTGAGATAAATACCTTTTCAATATCTGCCTTTTTTTCCACTTTTGCTGTTGCTTTCTTTGCCATTTCTACCCCACCTTTCACGCAACAAAATCTTTCTCTGTCAATATCACCATATCCTCATCGTCGTATCGTCTGGCCAAAAGTATATCGAAGAAGTGACCCAATGTTTTCCTGGATGCTCGTCGCATTGCTTCATCCATAATCTGCTTGACTTCCATCACGGTCACCACATGATCAATGGTCTGCAATTCCTCAATTCTGGTATGGAGTGCCAACACCCCCAGATTGTCTATGGAATATTCCTTTTCTCTGGCGTACTGTCTCCCAAAGGCTACCAGGGCGTCATTGCTTAGGGCCTCCAGATCCACACGGGCAGTAAAGTCACCGTACAGATCCGGCGTTCCCAGGAACAGCTTTTTCATTGCCTTCTCTGTGTCCTCCAGGACTACAATAAGGCCAAAGCGCTCATGCTGTAACTGTCTGTGCAGGGTGGCCGCGGTCTTGCCGCTCATGCCAGAGGCCTTCTGGATAATCAGCGCACCGTTTACCAGCTGTTCCAGGGTCTCTGACACATCCTTATCATTGAGCCCTTGCCCAGACACCTTTGCCACTTTGCCAGAAAAATTGCTGTCTATCATGCGAATCTCCCGCATCATGTTCTTCGCCAGGGTCAGTGTGTCCATGCCCTCCTCGCCTGTAATAATCAGGTTCCCCGTGTATGCTGCCATGCTGATGCCGTCCAGGGCCTTTACCAACTGTTCTCTGGAACGACGATTCTGGATATAGGGTGCAAAGAGCTCTTTCTCCTCCCGGGTAAGGTTTCTGACCTTTGCCTGGTCCCGTTCTACCATGGGCTTATCGGATGCAGCTTCCGTTTTTTCCCGCTTGGCCCCATTGTCCGCCTGTGATTTCGGCTTCTCTGTCTCCGCCGCCTCTACCTCTTCCTGAATCTCCTCGACAATATTGTCTTCAATATCGCCTTCCACAGCCTCTTCCCCTGTCTCTCCTGTCTCCGTGTGGTAGGCCGCCCCTTCTAAAGCCTCTGTCTCCTCTAATTCGCTATATTCCTCTGCTGCCAGTTCTTCTGGCTCTATGTACTCTGGATCCTCTTGATCTAACTCCTCCACGTCAGCATATTCCGCATACTCTGGTTCTAGCTCTTCCGCCTCCCCATATTCCTCATACTCCGGTTCTAGTTCTTCCGTCTCCTCATATTCCATACACTCCGGGGCTAGCTCTTCCGCCTCCCCATATTCCTCATACTCTGGATCCAGCTCTTCTGTCTCCTCATATTCTATATACTCCGGCTCTAGTTCTTCCGCCTCTCCATATTCCTCATACTCTGGGGCTACCTCTTCCCCTTCCTCGTCATACGCCTGGGCCTCCGGCTCCAGTTCCCCTGGCTCCAATTCCTGGGCTTCTACGTATTCTCCATACTCTGGCTCCAGCTCTTCCCCCTCGCCGTATTCCTCATACTCTGAGGCTACCTCTTCCCCTTCCTCGTCATACGCCTGGGCCTCTGGCTCCAGCTCCTCTGGCTCCAATTCCTGGGCTTCTACGTATTCTCCATACTCTGGCTCCAGCTCTTCCCCTTCGCCGTATTCCGCATACTCTGGGGCTGTCTCTTCCCCTTCCTCGTCATACGCCTGGGCCTCCAGCTCCAGCTCCTCTATTTTCTCTGCCTCACCTTCCCGGAAGGATACCTGTCCTGACTCTCCCTTTTCAAGCTGCTCCAGCAAGCCATCTCTCACCGTAGCGTCAAACTCCGTGAACATAGGCCCTGTCTGATTCAGCACATGCTTGCGCACCTCTTCCTGACACTTCGCCTCGTTCTCCTTCTTGATCCGCTCCCATTCCACCAGAATATCTTCCAGCTTCATCTGACCGGTTATCTGCTTCTCAATGGCCACACTTTCAGGCAATACAATACTGATCTGCCCATTGGCCTCCTGAGAAAGTACCTCCGCCATCTCCTTTGGCATCTGTATACGGGACAAGCTCTCTCCCTCATCCCCTGTGGGCTGTGATAGCTTCTCTTGCCCATCACCTTCCTCCGGGGCTACTGGAGGCATGGTGTCCTCCTGGCCTTCTATTGTCTCCCCGATTTCCGGCTCTTCGAAAGCCTCCTCCGGCTCATACAACTGCTGATCCTGGGTGCGCTCCGGCTGCCCATCCCCGTACTGCTCTGGCGGCACTCCTTGGCTGTCCTCCTCCAGCTCCGGCAAGGTATCCTCTATCTCTCCTGTGGCCCCGAAGAATACCTCCGAGTCCTCTATCTCCTCTTCTGCCAGGGAAGTCTCATCCGCTGCTTCTTCCGGCATCTCTATTTCCTGTGCCTCTGCCGGAAGACCTTCAGCTCCACCTGCATAGGCCATACCATCTGCACCCAGCACCTCCTGGAGCCCTGCTGCCAGCTCTGCCTGCAGATTGATGGTATTGTATTGTCCTACATCCATGGTCTTTACCTGGATGTCCAGTTCCTCTGGCTGCTCCTGGTTAAAGCCATCCTCCCCATATCCAGGGGCCTCTGCGTCTTCCCCTGCTCCTCTTTCCCCTGTAGACCAGTCATAGCTTTCCTCATCGTCCACAGGCGGCTGCCCATCCTGCACCTGTTCCTCATAGATTTCCGGCTCATTTACCGGGGCAGCTTCCGCAAAGCGGCGATCATAAATCTCTTGCTGGGTGGGTGTCAGGGGCTGATGGAGCATCTTCAGCTCCATGGCTTTCACCACGTATTTCCCCTGGCCAAACCACAAAATCAGCTCGTCACATTCCTCCACACAGCGAGTTCCCAGCCCCACTCTATGGTACAGATAGGCCAGCTCATAGGCCCACTTTTCCCTGTAATCTCTTTTCTTCAATTCCTCCAACACACCGATCCGCTCTTCCAGGCTCACTTCCTGCGCCTCATAGAGCTTGTATTGTAGGATATAGCGCCCTGTGTCCTTTGGCGCCACCTGTACAAATTCCTTGTAATATTTCAAAGCCTGCATGAACTCCCCTGTCTTGATACAGAGTTCACAGAGAGTGTAGCAGATTGTCCTGCTGTTAGGTCGCCTCTCATAGGCTAGCAGCAGCATGTTCTTTGCATCCTCATAGCGTCTATTCACCTTATACAGATCGCTGACCATGCAAAGCATCATGACACTTTTTACCCGCCGCCAGTCAATGGTATCCGCAATTTCAGCAGCCTGCCCATAATCTCCCCGCCCTATCAGGGACTTTATTTCATCCGCTCTTACTTTATATTCATATTTATCCAAGGTAATTCGCCCCTATCCCTAATCACAACCCAGTAAAGGATTTCTCCCACAATGTCTCTGACCATTCTGTCTTAGTTTACCATAATCCCTGTCTCAATGTCAAAAAAATTCACAAAATTTACAATGCATTACTCAATTCCCCAAATTGTTCCAAGGTCAGTGACTCTCCCCTCACCATGGCAGGAAGTCCCATCTCTTCCAAAACCTCCACCACCCGCTGCCTGGATACCTGAAGTCCTGGTGCATTTCCCAGGCTGTTGGCCAAGGTTTTCCGGCGCTGGTTAAAGGAGGCCCGAATCAAAGCGAACATTTTCTTTTCGTCGCTGACCTGGATTGGTGGTGACCCATATTTGGTCAAACGAATCACAGCGCTCCCTACATTAGGTCTGGGAATAAAACAATTTGGCGGTACATTTGCCACCACCTCCGGCTCCGCATAATACTGCACTGCCAGTGAGAGAGCGCCGAAGTCTTTGGTGCCAGGTGTGGCCTGCATGCGCTGGGCCACCTCCTTTTGCACCATCACAGTAATGCTTTGTAAGGGTGCGCTGCTCTCCAGCAAGCCCATGACAATGGGAGTGGTAATGTAGTACGGCAGATTCGCCACCACCTTTACAGGATGCCCCTGACTCTGTTCTCTGGTAAGCTGTTCCACATCCACCTTCAAGATATCTGCATTGAGAATCGTCACGTTAGAATAGGAAGAAAGGGTCTCCTCCAGAATGGGGATCAAATTCCTGTCGATTTCCACCGCCACCACCTTGCCCGCACGCTCTGCCAGAGCCTCCGTCATGGTGCCAATGCCTGGACCGATCTCAAGCACACAGTCCTCCTGAGTAATCTGCGCTGCGTCTATGATCCGCTCTAGCACACCAGGATCGATCAGAAAGTTTTGACCATATTTTTTCTGAAATGTAAAGTTATATTTCTGCAACACCCCAATGGTATTGCGGGGAATTCCTAGATTTGCCATTTTCGTATTCCAATTCTGCATCTGGCTCTGTAGATGCGGTTTTATTTCAAATCTGTCTTATTTTTCAAAAATGTCAGAACTTGGCCCAGGTCCTTCAAAATTATGTAGCTCAGCCGCTGCATCTCCTCATCGGGCGCTATCATATCAGGTACCATAATAGGACACATGCCAGCAGCATGGGCTGCGCGAATCCCATTGGGAGAATCCTCAATGGCATAGGCCTGCTCAGGCTTCACTCCCAGCCTGTCACAGGCCAGCAGGTAAATATCTGGTCTAGGCTTAGAATGCTCCACCATGTCCCCGGTGGTCAATATGGGGAAAAATTCTGCAATGCCAGTTTGCTCCAGATGGCTGCGGACATCCTCCTGTCTTGTGGAAGATGCCAGCCCCAGGGTAAAGCCGGCTTCCTTCAGCCATGACAGAATTTCCCGCACCCCAGGCTTCATGGGCAAACCGTTTTTATCCACATAGTCATGAAACCAGGCAGCGGCATGCTGCCGAAAAAGCGGATAGTCGAAATCCTCTCCATAAGCTCTAAAGACCACCTGTCTGCTATCGTTGGAATTCAGGCCAATACACTGTGGGAACACCTCCTCCATTTTCGGCAATCCCCACTTTTTTGCCACCGCCACCCAGGCCTGCATACATAGAGCCTCTGTGTCAAACAGAACACCATCCATGTCAAAAATGACTGCTTTCATCTCGTCCCTCGCCTTTTCTATTTTATTCCACATATCCAAATTCTTCTAAAAAGTGAATGCAATTGTACAGCACCAGCACATCCATCCCTTTCTCCGGCTCATAGCTTTCCATAAAATCATACAACCTACCCTCCATTTTGCCACTTTAATGAATGACCTCCATTTAATTTACGATTCAC
>CANRZC010000138.1 GCA_947644185.1 uncultured Acetatifactor sp. | reverse complement strand
ATAGGCAATATCGAAATAGGTCTGCTCGTCGCTGTCGGCAGTAATTACCCACTCTGGATCCTTGTCCAAATTGGGAAAATAAGTATCTGCCTCATATGTCTGATCGATCTTTGTGATATGGGCCGTATGGCAGTAAGGCAAAAGCTGCCTGTAAACACTCTCTCCTCCGATACAGTAAACATCCTGGGAAGGATACTTCTCCAGCTCTCGCAGCAGCTCTTCTATAGAATGGAACACAAAGCCGCCCTTGACATGAAAGTCCTTATCTCTCGACAGAATCAGATTGGTCCTGCCCTGCAAAGGCATTCCCTGTGGAAAAGTCTGCAGTGTCCTGCGCCCTAAGACCACCACCTTGCCCATGGTCTCCTCCCTGAAATGCCTCTGATCATTGGGTATACTGACTAGCAGTCTGCCATTTCTCCCAATGGCCCAATTTCTGTCCACTGCCGCTATGATATTCATGCATATCCTCCCCTGCTCACTCACAAAATCTTCATTCCGTTCACACTTCCCACTTGTCACAGAGGGAATTGATTTGATCTGCGAATTTGCCCATATCCTTATTTGGCATGCCGTCAATCCTCTTGACCATATTAAGCAGCCTCTGGGCAGCAGCCAGCAGCCTTGCATAGACTGTGGACAGAGCACCCTTTGCCTTCTTCTTCACAGGTACAGGCTCTGCCTCGTATTCCAGCTTTCCAGAGAGCAGGTCAAACACAGTGCCGCTGTAGGGCGCATAGGTACGCTGCCCATACTCTATTTTCAGGCATTCTGCAAAGCCAGCACACACGCTGTCCTCACCGTGTACGATGAAAACCTTCTTTGGCTTTTCTTCGAAACCGCTTATCCAGTCAATCAAGCCATTCTTGTCCGCATGTCCGCTCATGCCCACCAGCTTCTTAATTTCAGCCCGGACCTGTATGGACTCACCAAACAGCTTCACCTCATCCACACCATCTACAATCATGCGTCCCAGCGTACCCACTGCCTGATACCCTACAAACAGAATGGTACACTCGGGCCTCCATAGATTATGCTTCAGATGGTGCCTGATACGTCCGGCCTCACACATGCCGGAAGCGGAAATAATAACCTTAGGCGTATCGATGAAGTTGATCTCTTTGGATTCGTCACTGGTAATCGACAGCTTCAGTCCCGGGAAAGAGATAGGATTGATGCCCTCTTTCACAAGCTCCAGCGCTTCCCCGGCAAAGCATTCCATGCGGTTCTCCTGGAAAATTTCCGTAGCTTCCACGGCCAGCGGACTGTCCACATATACCGGAAAGTTCTCATGCCCTTTCACCAGACGGTCCTCTTTGACTTTGCGCAGGAAGTACAGCAGCTCCTGGGTACGGCCCACTGCAAAGGAGGGAATGACCACGTTTCCGCCCCTGTCAAAGGTCTCTTTCAGGATTGCTGCCAGCTCATGCACATAATCCGGGCGCTCCACCGCATGCAGTCTGTCGCCGTAGGTGGACTCCATGACCACATAGTCCGCTGTCTTGGTAGGGATAGGATTGTGCAGCAGCGGATCGTTTTTATTCCCAACATCTCCTGAAAATACGACTTTCTTCGTATGGCCCTCTTCTGTCAGCCATACCTCAATGCTGGCAGATCCCAGCAGATGTCCGATGTCCGAGAAGCGGATAGTCATCTCATCGCACACCTTCACCTCAGTGTCATAATGGCAGGGAATGATCCGCTTGATGATTCCCTCCGCATCCTCCATGGTGTACAAAGGCTCCACAGACGTCAGGCTCTCTGTTCTCTTTGCCTTCCTGTTCTTCCACTCTGCCTCCATCATTTGAATATGAGCACAGTCTCGAAGCATAATGCTGCACAGATCCGCTGTGGCATCGGTGGCATAGACCTGCCCTCTGAACCCTTTGGCATACAGGAGTGGCAGCAGACCTGTGTGATCGATGTGTGCATGGGTCAACAGCACATAATCAATCAGCCCCTCATCCACTGGAAGTGGTACATTCTCGAATACATTCACCCCCTGCTCCATACCGCAGTCCACTAAGATATGTTTGCCACCTACCTGCATATAGTGGCAACTACCCGTCACCTCATGGGCCGCACCTACGAAAATCAGCTTCATAAAAGATACACCTCCTCTTCCGTTTTCTGTCCTTATTGTTATTATACTACCAAAAAAATAGGATTGCCACTACATCTTATATTTTTTGAAAAAAAGGTTGACAGTCTGCTGTTTCCATAGTATAATTCTTTTTGTTCCCAGGAGATATAAGATGGAAATGCGATAGTGGCTCAGTTGGTAGAGCGCCACCTTGCCAAGGTGGAAACCGCGGGTTCGAGTCCCGTCTATCGCTCTTGTAAAAAGACCGTAACTCAAGGATTTTCTAGTAAAATCAAGGGTTTACGGTCTTTTTTCTGTTCCCTGTCATTACGCTTTATAACGCATTTTTACCCCTATCGCAGCATTTCTTGTCATAAATCTTGTCACAGATACTTTACCCTTGCCTCGTCAAAAAAGCCTCTGGCCTCTGGTGCTTCATCCGCCTCACCTATGGCCACCACTGCCAGTGGAATACTGGTGACCTCCAAAATTCTCTGCATCTCCTCCACTCTCTTTTCCAGCGGATAACAGCCACACCAGCATGTGCCATAGCCCAATTCCTTTGCTGCCAACAGCATATTCTCTACCGCTGCCCCACAGTCCTGGGGCCAAAAGCCCGGGCATACCAGCTCTTGCACTTTGGGTCTTCCACAGACCACAATAGCAGCTGGTGCAGTCTGCAGCATCTGGGTATAGGGCATTGCCCTCATGATCTGTTCCTTCACCTGGCGACTCTCCACCACCACGAACTCCCATGGGCGGGTATTACAGGCGCTGGGAGCCATCATGGCTGCCTCTAAAATCTGTTTCATATGCTCTCTTGGAACTGTCACATTTGTTTTGTATCGGCGTATACTCCGACGTCCTTTGATTGCTTCTATTGTGTTCATAGCCTTCTCCTCTCTTCCTTCTGCGCTCTTCTATGCCAGTGTGAAAAGGGCAGAAACCTTTGCAGTAAAAATGCCATGAAAACCGTTTCCTCCATGGCATTTTCCATTCCTATCTATAGATTGGCATCCACCTTTGCCCCCTTAATGTCCTCTGCCACCAGATTCATCTTGCTGACCAGATTCTGGATTTCCTGCTGCACTTCGGATTGCGCATTCTTCAGGTCTGCCATCTCCTCTAAAGGCATCTCCTGCATCAGCTCCTCCAGCTCATCCTGGCGATCCTTGCGCTTCTCCAGAATTTCCTCCTGCTCTTCCTTCTTCTCTTCGATGGCCTCTGCTTCCTCTTTCTTCTCTTCCTGTTCCTGGTCGATATGATCCTTTGCCTCGTCCACAATCATGCTGATGGCTTCCTCCCGGGCAGCCTCCATGACCTGCTCTGCCTGGCTTTGGGCTTTCAGCATGGGATCCTTCTTGAGGCGTTCTAATCGAATTCCCCGGATGACGGCAGTTTCCTTCTCCATCTCCAGCTCTGAAGTACGGATCGTGTCCCGATGGATCCAGGCAGTGGCGTTTACCTCCAGCTGAAGCTTCTGATATTCCGTAAGGCCATTGGCCTTGATTTCGGCTATCTCTTCCTCTTCCTCCTCTGTCAGTATAATCCCAGTCCAGCGATATTCCGATGCCTGTTCTTTTTTTAAGAGCTCCAGATCCTGCTGTTCTTTGCTGTCAGGCTCCACCCCATAGTATGTGGTCCACTCTTCGCTTTTTTCCTCCGCAGCCTTTAGGCCATCTTTGGCTTCCTTGTAGGTGCCTCGCAGATCCTTCAGGCGCTCTCTGCTTTTGTTTACCTGCTCGTCAATCTTTCTGTCACCGTCCCAGGTATCGCTGACGATCTTCATGGCCCGTTCTTTCGCCTGGGCCTGTCTTTGCTGTAATCTGTCCCGCAGAGGGAATTGTGTCAGCAGATTTCCGGCGTAAATGGTCTTATTCTTTTCCTGCTGCCCATTGGACGCCTGATTTTCCTTTGCCTTGTCTGCCTGGGCGCTATTCTGGGTATCCCCTGCGAATATTGTAATGTTATTCTGTATTTTCATGGCCGCTCCCCTCTTTGATCCTATTGCGCTATGGCCGCTCCAGCGTCCCCTGGCTTTACATACCATTGCTGGGCTTTTAGGCGTTCAAATCCACCTTAGCACCCTTGATATCCTCTTCTATCAGATTCACATTATTCAGGACTTTCTGAACCTGCTGTTTTACCTCCTCCAGCGTCTGGTTTAAGTCGGTCATCTCTTTCACAGGCATATGGTCTATGAGTTCTTCCAGTTCCTCTTGTCTTTCGTCACGCTTCTCCTGGATCTCCTCCTGCTCTTCCTTCTTTTCCTCGATGGCTTCCGCCTGTTCTTCTCTCTTCTCCTGTTCTTCGTCCAGATGCTCTTTTGCCTCTTCTGTTACCATGCCGATGATCTCATCCCGGGCCGCCGCCAGTACCTGCTCTGCCTGGCTCTGGGCCTCCACCATAGGATGATACTTATTCCGCTCTGCCCGGATACCCTCAATCATGTCTGATTCTTCCTGTGCAGCTCCATTGTTCGTCGCCACAATGTTTCGATAGTAGGAAGCTGTCTTATCTATTTCTAATGCGCGCTTCTGGTACTCGGTCATGCCATTTTCCCTGATTTGGGCCAGGCGCTCCTTCTCCTCTTCGGTAGCCCGAAAGCCTGACTTCCTGCTGCGCTTTATAAGCTCCAAATCCTCCTGCTCCTGACTGCCTGGGGTCACACCGAACCCCTCCCGGAGTTCATCTTCCATCTGCTTATATTCCTTTAGGCTTTCCATAGCCCCTTTATTTTCTTCCTGCAGCTCACGGATATGCTCCTGCCTTACTTTGATCTCATTATCAATCGCCCGATCCGCATCCCAGGCATCGCCCACAATCTTCATAGCCCGTTCCCTGGCCTGGGCCTTTTTCTGCGCTATTCGGTCCCGCAAGGGGAATTCCACCAGGAAATTTCCTGCGTAGAAGGTCTTGTTCTTTCCCTTATCCTGAGCCTTTTGTGCCTGCTCTCCCGCCTCTTTCGTCTGCCTCGCTTGATTCCTTGTATCTCCCGCAAAGACATTTATAGTATTCTGTAATCTCATGGAAGCCCCTCTCACAAACCTTTTTTATTATATCGGTTTTTTTCCAATGCTTCTTAAGTCTGCATCCTGCCAAAGCGCAAAAAAACTGCCGAACAGCCAAAAGCCATCCGACAGCCATTGTCATTTCATCTATAAAGCTCCAAGCATCTATCACCCCTCAAACTGAGAATGGTAAAGCGTGGAGTAAAAGCCCTTTTGCGCAAGCAAGGTCTCATGATTTCCCTGCTCAATGATATTTCCCTCCTTCATCACCAAAATCACATCTGCCTCCTGAATGGTGGAAAGTCTGTGGGCCACAATGAAGCTGGTCCTTCCCTCCATCATCTTTGCAAAAGCATTCTGGATACGCATCTCTGTGCGGGTGTCAATGGAGGATGTGGCCTCGTCCAAAATCAACATAGGCGGCAGGCACAGCATCACTCTGGCAATACACAATAATTGCTTTTGTCCCTGGGATAAGCTGCCCCCGTCCTCTGTGATTACAGTGTCATAGCCATTTGGCAGACGTTTGATGAAGCTGTGAGCGTGGGCTGCCTTCGCTGCCTGCACTATCTCTTCCTCCGTGGCCTCCGTTTTGCCCATGCAGATGTTGTCCCGAATCGTGCCACTGCGCAGCCAAGTCTCCTGCAGCACCATGCCATAGCTGGTCCGCAGGCTCCCCCTGGTGATATGTCGGATGTCCGTTCCGTCTACAGCAATCCGGCCGCTGTCCACATCGTAAAAGCGCATCAGCAAATTGATGACCGTGGTCTTGCCACAGCCAGTGGGACCTACAATAGCCACCCGCTGTCCTGGTTTCACATTTAAATTAAAATTCTGTATCAGCTTCCGCTCTGGCACATAGCTGAAATACACATTCTCCAGCGCTACATTTCCCTCTGCGTCTGTCAGCACTTTGGCATCCGCCCCGTCCGGCACCTGAGGCTCCTCTCCGATCAGCTCAAAAATCCTTGCGGCACAGGCCAGGGCATTCTGCAGCTCTGTCACCACGCCGGATATCTCATTGAAAGGCTTTGTGTACTGGTTGGCATAGCTTAGGAAGCAGGAGAGGCGTCCTACACTGATCCCGCCCCGAATAGCCACAAAGGCTCCAAAAATCCCCACACCGGCATACACAAGGCTATTGACAAAGCGGGTGGCGGGATTGGTAATGGAGGAAAAGAAAATGGCCTTCAGAGAGCAGCCCTCCAGTCTGCCATTGATCTCTCCGAACTGTTCCTTCACCGCTTCCTCTCTGGAAAAGGTCTTCACAATTTTCTGATTTCCGATGGTCTCCTCGATCAGTGAGGTTTGCTCCCCACGAATTTCCGATTGCAGTTTA
>CANRZC010000137.1 GCA_947644185.1 uncultured Acetatifactor sp. | reverse complement strand
CCGAAGGACGCAGTTCACGGCATCTTAATGACTCAAATGTCTTTTCAAAAGCAGACGCATAATTATAGCAGTTCTTTCCCACCACAAATCAAAATGCAGTGGGCCAAGGCCCCATAGGCTTTGACACACTGCATTCCATTTATCTATCCTGCTGTCATGCTCAATCTAATACAATCTCCCTGTGCTGCTCTGCGGAATCGTAGATAGCCTGCAGAATCTTCGCGGTCTTTAAAACCGTGTCGATATGGGAGGGAAGCTTTTCTCCGGTGCGGATGCATCTGACGAAGGAGTTGATCTCTGTCTCAAACATATCCTCGCTCTTCCCCTCTGGGGTAAAGCTTACCAGCGCATCGTGCTCCGCTGTGTAGAACGTAAAGTCGCCGCCGTACTGTAAGCGGATGCCGCCCTTGTCCCCCATGAAGTCGATATAGGCCTCACTCTCGCCGATGTTCTGGGCCCAGGCGCCGTGTAAGGTAAAGGTAGGGCCGTCTGTGCGAACCAGCGCTGTGACGGAATCATCCACATCATAGATGCCATCCTTCACAGGAGGGCCGGCCCACATATTTTTGTAGGTATACCCCTGGATATCCCTGCCCAGCTTGCAGAAGGTCTCCCCGGACACAGTGAGGGCTTTGGGATCTCCCAGGCAGTACATGGTCAGATCCAGATAGTGCACGCCCCAGTCGATCAGCACACCGCCTCCCGCGATCTCCTTGGTGGTAAAGGCGCCGCCCAGCCCCGGGATGCTCCTGTGGGCTCGGAAGCTGATGTACACATGATAAACCTCCCCCAGACGGCCTTCCTGGATGTACTCACGAATGCGGTTCACCTGATTGTTGAACCGATTCACCACGCCGATGTTTAAGACCTTGCCGCTCTCGTGCTGTGCCTTCTGCATGGCTACAGCCTCGTCATAGATTCTGGCGGCAGGTTTCTCACAGAGCACATTTTTGCCTGCCTTCAGCGCGTCTATGGAAATGACGGAATGCATCTTGTTGGGAGTACACACAGACACTGCCTCCACCTCAGGGTCTGCCAGCACCTCTTTGTAATCCACTACAGCCCTGCCGCAGCCATACTTTTCTACGGCTGCCTCTGCCCTCTCCGGGATAATGTCGCAGAAATACTTGATTTCCACATCCTCATTTTTCATGTACGCGGGAATGTGCGCACTGTTGGCAATCGTTCCACAGCCTATGACTGCCACTTTCATTTTGTCCATAGATCTTTTCTCCTTTCAGACCTCTCGTCACTGGGAAGCCATGTGTATTTTCATACTGCCACAGATATAGTAAAAAAGCAATACTTTTTTACTATATCACAAAATCAGCTCCCGGATTTTCCGAAAGTCTCCATCCATCACCCGGTAGGTTGCTTTTATCTTGCCGTACTCCTTTGGAGATATAGCAGTGTGAATATACAGAGAATCCATCCCCACCTTACAGGCGCCCGCAATGTCCGCGGACTCGTCATTTCCTATCATGATGCTCTCCCATGGGTTCAAAGCATATCTTTCCAAGAGTCTTTCAAAAAACACCACGGAAGGCTTTTTGCAGCCCTGCTCTGCAGAGATAAAGATGCCGTCAAAATACTTCACCAGATCCAACATCTGGATTTCCGGTCTGGTAAAATCTGTCTGGGCGTTAGACAGGAGATAAACTCCCTTCCCCCGGTCTTTCAATTCCTGTAAGAAGTCCTCCACCCCATCATAGGTGCGGATATATTCCCTGGAGATGGCCCGAAAGGTAACTGCTGTCATCCTGGAAAGTGTCTGGTCGCAGGCTGCTCCCTTCCTGTGATACAGCCCGGCAAAGACCTTTGACAGATCCGGCTCCGCATCCTCCGTCCCCATCCGCACCTTCTCCTCTTGCTCCAACAGGCGAAAGGCAGCGGATAGTTCCTCAGGCCCATAAGGCGCTCCCATGGCCGAGTAAATCTCGCTCATCTTCTGCCACAGGTAAGGCTTCTCCTCATCTGTGCGGATATCCGCCAATGTGCCATAAAAATCAAAGATATAATTTCGATACATGACTTCTCCTCATTTCCAATCGAGTAGGGGAATGCTCTTCTCCACTACTCGCCGCGCGGCCCGCATGCCGCCTGGGCGGCAAATTTCCATATGCGGGCCTGTGTGCATAGCAAATGCCCCACAGGAAAAGCACCCTACGCGCAAGCCTATGAGGCATTTCTATCTTACTTCTATGGTCTACAGTGTCTGTATTTTCTCTATGGTCTCTCCTCACGAACGCAGTGCATCATACACTCTGAGAATCTCCCCCACGCTCCAGGCCTGGGCAAAGCATCCTTTGGAGGAAACCGGATTGTCTCCGTCATAGATCTCAGGAAGCTGGCCGATACAGCCCTCCCGCAGTGCGGCCCCTATGCTTTCTAGCTGTTCCTGCACCCGCTCCTTCGCCTCTCTGGAATATCCATGAACCTTCAGGTAAGCTCGGTAATAAGCCCCTAAGGGGAACACCCAAATCGTGCCCTGATGGTAAGCCAAATCCCGCTCCAGCTGGGGTCCTCCGTAGAAAGGCTTAAACTCCCCATCCCCAGGGTCCAATGTGCGCAGCCCGTAAGGTGTGTACAGCTTGCAGAACACCACCTCCACCACCTGCTGTTCCTTCTGGGGCGGCAGCACGGAAAAGGGCAATGACACCGCCCAAATCTGGTTGCAGCGTATCTGTAGATCCGCACTTGTGCCAGAAAGTACATCCTTCAGACATCCTGCCTCCTCATTCCAAAACTTCTTCTCAAAGCTTTCCCTTACCTGCCCTGCCATTGCGGCATAGTCCTTTTCATCCTCTGGGAAAAACTTCCCGAATTCTGCCATAATGCACAGGGCATTGTACCAGTAGGCATTGATTTCCACCGGCTTTCCGTGTCTGGGTGTGGGCAGAATGTCCCCCACCCGCACATCCATCCAGGTCACCTGATCGTAATCCTTTCCTGCCAGTATCAATCCGTCCTCATCCATCCGAATGCCAAAGTCCGTCCCCTTCTCATACCAGTCAATGATTTCACGCATGGTCTGATAGGCGCTCTTCACCAGCACGCTGTCCTTTGTCTTTTTGTAGTATTCATACACTGCCAGAATAAATAGGAGGGAGGCGTCCACCGTATTGTATCCCGGCGCCTCCTTGCCCTCTGGAAACAGATTGGGCATCAGACCCTTTTTGCAGTATGCCATAAAGGTCTGGAGAATACTTTCTGCAGTCTCGTACTGTCCAGTGGCCAGACAGCATCCCAGCATGGCGATCATGGTATCCCGTCCCCAGTCCTCAAAAAATGGGAAGCCTGCCAATAAAGTCTGCTTCGCCGTGGAGGCGCGATAAGAGATAAACTGCCCCGCAGACGCAGCCAACGTCTGTGCCACCTGGTCCGTAAAACCAGCCTTTGAACGCAGTGTCTCCCTGTAAAGAGCTACCTCTTCCACAATCTGTGAGGGCATAGGCAATTTGGGCAGCATCCCATACACCAGCTCCAGCTTTTTCGTGGCATTTGCCGCCACACAGATAGAGATTTTATGGTTTATGGCAGTGCGGCCTATGTCCCGCCTCCCATCGCATGCGTCATAGGCGTAGTACAAGCCTTCCCGAAAGGTAAGAGGCAGTTCACAGAACTCTCCATTGGTCCAGAAATGAAGTGTCTGGCCATTGGAGGTGATTTTTCCCTCCTCCACCGTGAACTCCTGTTCTGTTGAGAGCAGCCCACCCTTTGGCACGAATTCCAGATGGGGGTAAACCTCCAAAACTGCTTCCTTCCCGGAAAAGTTGCGGATCTCATAGGAGATTCCCACAGAGTTCTCCCCCTGGGCCAGGGCTATGGTGCGAACTACTTCTATGCCCTTTACCAGATAGGTCCACTGGGGATAATCCTCGTAGGTAAATTTTGTCTGGTACACATATCCCTGCTCCCGGTCAGCCTCCCGGTAATCCTGGCTGGACAAATGCACATCCTCTCCGCCAATGGAAAGGATCTCCTCCAGCCTGTGTATCATATTGTAGCGATGATTGGGAGAATGCACACAGGCCATCAGCACCGCGTGATCGTTTCGCCCGCAGGAGCCAATCATCGTGAGGGAGGAAAAACCGCCCAGACCGTTCGTCATCAAAAAACAGTTTTCCTCGCCGCGCTCAAATGTCTTCCAATCCTGTTTTCCATACACGAATTTCATACACGTTCCCTCCGCCTTATGGTTTTGCCTATTTCAATTTCAAATCCGTTCCGGTTTTTTTCTTTGAAGCTTTCTTCTCCAAAGCCTTCTCCTCTTCCAGTTTTTTTAGGGCAAGTCTCTTTTCCTGCTCCTCTTTTAAGCGAAGCTGCTCTGCCTCGGAAAGTCTGCTACTGATTCGGGTGAGTCCATATATTTTTTCGATGGCCGCCTTATCCAGCATATCCGCGGACATCCGCCACTCCCAGTTGCCCCCCAGCGTAGAGGGATGATTGATTCTGGCCTCCGCGTCAAGTCCCAGATAATCCTGAATGGGTATGATACAGGTATTGGCACAGCTCATCATGGCCATGCGCACGAAATCCCAGTATTTCTCTGCATCCGGCGTGTCCTCATTGTCCATGTACTCTGTGGCAAAAGCCTTCGACTCCTCATCCAGCCCTTTGTACCACTGCACCAGCGTCTCATTGTCATGGGTTCCGGTGTAGACTACGCAATTCCTGTCATAGCTATGGGGCAGATAGTCTGTCTCCTCCCTGGGGTCAAAGGCGAATTCTAGCACCTTCATGCCAGGATACCCGCTATCCTTCAAAAGCTGCACCACAGTAGGAGTCAAAAAGCCCAGATCCTCCGCAATGATCTCCTTGTCCCCCAGTCTGCTTTGCAGCACTCGGAACAATTCCATGCCAGGCCCCTTTTCCCAATGGCCATTCATGGCAGTATCCTCCCCATAGGGAATGCTGTAATACTCGTCGAACCCGCGAAAATGGTCGATCCGCACCACATCGTAGAGCTTGAAGCAGTGCGCAAGCCTGCGGCACCACCAGGCAAAGCCGGTTTGTCTGTGGTAATCCCATTTATACAGCGGATTCCCCCACAGCTGCCCTGTGGCAGAGAAAGCGTCAGGCGGACAGCCCGCCACAGCCAAAGGTCTGGAGTCCTGATCGAACTGGAACATCTCCGGGGCCGCCCAGGCATCCGCCGAGTCATAGGCCACATAGATCGGAATATCCCCAATAAACTGGATTCCATTCTCATTGGCATAGGCCTTCAGCTTCTTCCACTGTACATGGAAGGTAAATTGAAGGTATTTATAGAATTCCACATCAAAGTAGCACTCTCTTCGATAGTAATCCAGCGCATTGGACCAGCGCTTTCTGATGTCCTCCGCCCACTCCTCCCAGGCAGCTCCGTCAAAGCGCTTCTTTACAGCCATGAAAAGTGCATAGTCCTCCAGCCAATCCCCATTCTCCTGCACAAATTGGATGAAATCCGGGTTTTCCGCGATATGGCTGCGCTCATAAGCCAGATGCAGCAGCGGAAAACGCTCTATGTAGAGCTTGCCATAGTCGATTTTGGAAGGATTGTGACCAAAGTCAGCGCTTTCGCACTCCTCCTTCGTCAAAACCCCCTCCTCAATCAGTGCATCCAGATCGATGAAATAGGGGTTCCCCGCAAAGGAAGAAAAGGACTGATACGGGGAATCTCCATAGCTGGTGGGAGATAACGGTAGGATTTGCCAATAGCTCTGCCCTGCCTCCTTCAGCTTGTCAATAAAGTCATATGCCTCTTTCGAAAAACAGCCAATACCGTATTTTGACGGCAGACTAGAAATCGGAAGCAGTATCCCACTTGCTCTCTTCATAACTATACCTCCTGTCCGCTTTGACGGACGTCTCTATATTTGAAAGGAATACTGGCACCTTCTCCAGCTCCTTCTCATGCAATCATTATGTGGGTCTCGCTCTTCCAAGAAGCAGCCCACTGTGGGCAGATACACGGACACGTTTTCTGGTAATTTCTGCTTTTTTCCGGCAATTTGTTTCTTTTCCATCTGCCAGAACTTCCCAGCAATTTCCTTCCCGACTTATAAGCGCTGCATGGCTTGACTTTGGCATACTGACCTTCCAGTCCCTATCTGAGGCGTTATAGAGAACGAACAGTTCATCCCAGTCATATGCTCCATCACATCTGTTGTCCACCAGAAAAGACACCACGCCCTCTCCCTGGACACTGCCGCAGGTAATTCGTTTGGCAGCCTCCGGTGATTTATCGCACAGCCCAGGCAACTGCTTTCGCAGTTTTATCAGTCCCTTGTAATACTCCACCAATTCCCTGTACTCCTCTGCCCGATGCCATTTTAGCATATTCAATTCCGGCGAGGAACAAAAGCTGTTGTCCTCCCCCTGCTTGGAACGTCCAAATTCCTCCCCTGCCTGCAGGAATAAATTTCCCTGGCAGGTAAAATAGATGAATGCAGCCAGCTTATTGGC